>JBDSMV010000260.1:0-2845 GCA_039915715.1 Rubrivivax sp.
CGGGCATAGGAATTGACGATGCAGCGGAATTTCAACCCATAGCGAGACAATCGACCGGTCTCGTTTTGAGCGGTCATTAGCTCGTCGACAATGAGCGACTGCAGCCAGTCTGAAGCGGTCGTTCAAGTCGACTGCCTCGATGACCAATTTGCAGCGATTGTGGTCGGTGGGTCGTGACCGTTGAACTCGCGGTGTCGACCGCATCGAAGTCATTCGGTGCCTTGGTCACATGCCATACGGCCGACCGCTCCTGAAGGTGGTGCTGACGTTCGGGAGTTGACCGGGTGTCACGCCGTGCCGCGCGTCGACCGAATGACCGCTGCTCCGGCTCGTCTACTCACGCAGTCGACCCGCGCCGGACGTTTCATGCCGTAACTGCAAGGCCCCAGAATGAAGCGTCGTCTCCGAGGGCGCAGGTCCCGAGCAAAGGACTTCAACGCTCGGCGACCACGCGCCATGCGGGGAAGGGCTGCACCCTGCCGAATTGGTGTTTTCGCGGCTTCAAGGACGTCGGATCTGCCGCGTCTCGCATGGCCAACCACTTTGGAATTTTTCTCATGATGAATCGAACCGACCCCGTATGGATGATCACCGGTTGTTCGACCGGCTTCGGCCGTGAGCTCGCCAAGCTCGTGCTCGATCGCGGCTGGAAGGCCGTGATCACGGCACGCAATCCAAATCAGGTGACCGACATTGCCGAAGGCCACAGTGAACGCGCGCTCGTTCTGCCACTCGACGTGACCGACCATGCCCAGATTCGCCATGCCGTCGACGAAGCGGTGCGTCGGTTCGGACGCATCGATGCGCTCGTCAACAACGCGGGCTATGGCTACCTCGCCGCCATCGAAGAGGGTGAAGGCGACGCCGTGCGCGCGATGTTCGAGACCAACGTGTTCGGCTTGATCGACATGACGAAGGCGGTGCTGCCGGTCATGCGCGGCCAGGGCAGCGGCCTGATCGTCAATGTCTCGTCGATCGGCGGCCTGACAAGCTTCGCCGCCACCGGCTACTACCACGGCACCAAGTACGCGGTGGAAGGCATCTCGGAGTCGCTGGCCACCGAACTGAAGCCGCTCGGCATCGGTGTGTTGATCGTCGAGCCGGGCCCGTTTCGGACGAACTGGGCGGGGGCGTCCATCAAGCAATCGGCGATCCGGATCGACGCCTATTCGTCCACCGCAGGTGAGCGCAGGAAGCAAACCGCCGAGCGCAGCGGAAACCAAGCTGGCGATCCGGTGCGCGCGGCACAAGCGATCATCGATGCGGCGCTCTCGGACACGCCGCCACTGCGCCTCCTGCTCGGCAAGGCGGCGCTCGACCTGGCGCGCAAGAAGCTCGACTTCATGCGGGGGGATTTCGACGCATGGGAATCGACGACGATCGGAGCCGACTTCCCTGCAGAATAAGGACAACCCCAGCAACCTCGACCCGCCCGGACGCTTTTGCGACCGCGCGTTTGCAGGCCGACGACTTCGACCCTTCGAACCCCATGCTCCGAATCCACCATCTCGGCCGTTCCCAATCCGAACGCATCGTCTGGCTCTGCGAAGAGTTGGAGCTCCCTTATGAGCTCGTGCACCACACCCGCGACCCCGTCACGAACCTCTCACCACCCGAACTCAAGGAACTGCATCCGCTCGGTGCGGCGCCGCTGATCGAGGACGACGATCTGCTGCTGGCCGAATCGGCCGCGATCGTCGAATACATCATTGTCAAGCGCGGCGGCGGCCGCTTGAAGCTCGGTCCCGAGCATCCCGACTACGCGCGCTTTCTCTACTGGTTCCATTTCGCCAACGGCAACCTGCAGCCGGTGATGGGACGCCTCATGATGGTCAGCCGCGTGAAGCTGCCCGCCGACCATCCGGTGCAGGCGTCGGTGCAGGGCCGGCTGGACCGGTTGCTGGCACTCGTGGAGGCACGGCTCGGTGAAGTGGCCTACCTTGCGGGCAGAGAGTTCACGGCGGCCGACATCATGAGCGTGTTCTCGCTGACCACGATGCGGCTGTTCCAGCCGGTCGATCTCGCTGGCTATCCGAACATCCGCGCCTACCTGCAGCGCATCGGCGAGCGGCCCGCGTATCGGCGCGCGATGGCCAAAAGCGATCCGGATCTGAAGCCGATGCTGAGCTGAGACCGGGCGCCCGACGAAGGCACCTTCGAACCCTGCCTTGGCACCAAGAAGAATGGTAGGACTCGAAGCAGACTGTCGCGAAAGGCTGCAGTTGGCCGCTTGCAGTTGCTCAGGTATGCCGGACGGCTTCTAGCGCGCAAGCACGAGATGCGTCGCCGCCTCCGTCGCGGCACGCTCCACGACATGAAAGCCCAACGCGCGCAGGTCGAGGCCGGCGAAGAACGCTTCCCCCTGGCCCAGCACGACCGGCGCAACGGCCAAGTGCATGTCGTCGATCAGCCCGGCCCGCAGATACTGGCGCACCGTGTCTACGCCACCTCCGATCTTCACGTCCTTGTCGCCTGCGTCATCCCTCGCCTGGTTAAGCGCCGATTCGATGCCATCGGTCACGAAGTGAAAGGTGGTGCCGCCCTCGAGTTCGATCGACGGCCGCGCGTGGTGGGTGAGGATGTAAGTCGGCGCGTGATACGGTGGGTTGTCACCCCACCAGCCTTTCCACGCTTCGTCGGGCCATGCGCCCCGCAGCGGTCCAAACATGTTGCGGCCGAGGATGAATGCACCGAATCCGGCCATGGAGCGCTGTGCGTACCGATCGTCGACGCCCGTCGTGCCACCGTCCTGCGCGACCATGGCGCGGAAGGTGCGGGTCGGAAAGAACCACTGGAACAGTTCAGGCCCCCTCTTGCCCAGCGGATTCGCCAGGCTCTGCTCGGT
>JBDSMV010000323.1:0-4026 GCA_039915715.1 Rubrivivax sp.
CCGCCTGCGGCAGCACCACGCGACGCATCGTCATGCCCCAGCCCATGCCCAGCGACTGCGCCGCATCGATCTGACCGTGGTCGATGGCCTCGATGCCGGCGCGAAAGTTCTCGGCCTGGTAGGCCGAATACGCCACGCCCAGGCCGATGATGGCCGCCTGCACCGCGGTCAACGTCAGGCCCAGTTCGGGCATCACGAAGTAGATGTAGAACAGCAGCACCAGGATCGGAATGCCGCGGATCACGTTGACGATGCTCTTGGCGGCGAACACCAGCGCGCGGTAGCCAGACACCCGCATCAGTGCCCACACCAGCCCGAGCACTGTCGACAGCAGCAGGGAGCCGAGCGTGACGAGGATCGTCAGCCGCAAGCCTTCCAGCAGGATCGGAAAAAATGCGCTGGCGTCTTTCCAGAACATGGCGCTGGTTTGACGGCTGACCTGGCGGCTGACGCGATGCCGTCAGCAGTTCAGGACTGACCCCACTTCGCGAGGATCTTGTCGACCGTGCCGTTCTTCTGCAGCTTCTCGAGCGAGGTGTTGATGCGCTTGAGCAGTTCACCGTCGGTCTTGCGCACGCCGATGCCGACCGAGCCGGTCATCGTCGAGGTGTAGCCCTTGATCAGCCGCGCCTCTGGAAACATGCCCTGCTGCAGGTTGTAGCCAACGATCGGCTTGTCGGCGAAACCGGCCTGAATGCGGCCGTTGTTGACGTCGGACATGATCGCCGGGATGCTGTCGTAGATCTTCACGTCGGCGAACAGGCCCGACTTCACCAGCGGCTCGACATACGCGGTGCCTTTCTGCGCACCGACGGTGTAGCCCTTCATTTCTTCGAGCTTGGTGTAGTTGCGCGTGTCCTTCTTCGAAACGATCAGCCCTTCGCCGTAGGTGTAGATCGGCTTCGAGAAGTCGATCACTTCGGCACGCGTGGGCGTGATGTACATGGCCGCGGCAATGATGTCGACCTTGTTGCTGGTCAACGAAGGGATCAGCGCCGAGAACGGCGTGGCTTCGATCTCGATCTTGAAGCCGGCGTCGGCGGCGATGGCGTTGATCAGATCGATCATGATTCCCTGGATCGAATTGGTCTTCGTGTCCAGGAACGTGAAAGGCACGCCGGTGGGGGTGGAGCCCACTTTCAATACCTTGTCCTGCGCCCAGGAAGCGCCGTGCGCGAGCAGTGCGGTAGCGACAGTGAATGCGGCGGCAACGTGCTTGAGTTTCATGGCGTGACCTGCTCGGTGGTGGAAATCGGGGGGAGATCAGAACCGCCGGCCACGCCGGCGCTTCAAGTGCACGAAATATAGTCGCTGGGCATCACCGACCCGGCGTCGGCACTGCCGATCTGTCGCAGGGTCCTGCGGCCGCTTTCGTGACTTCGAGTCCTTTGATTTGCGGGGCATTGAACCGGCAGCGTCGGACCGCCTAGAATTTTGCGCCGGGGTCTATAGCGCTCTGCCGCGGGGCGATCGCGCTGGCCGGCCCTACCATCATCGCGACTGAGTGCCGTGCCCGGTTTCTTCATCCTTCTCTATGTGAGCACGGCCGCACTGGACGGTGTCGATGCAGGCGTTGCGGCGATTACGCGTGCTGCCCGGCTATCGAACGCGAGGCTCGGCATCACGGGTCTGCTGGCCTATGACGGTGACACCTTTTTGCAGTGTCTGGAAGGCGAGCAGACCGTGCTGGCCGACCTGCTGCAAAAGCTGCGCGCCGACCCGCGACACCGCGACCTGGAAGTGCTGGCATTCGCACCCGCAACCACCACAGGGCGGCATGTCGGCTGGGATCTCGGCTACCACGTCGTCGAAGACGAGTCCGACAGTCTGCAGCGGTTTCGAGGACTCCGTGGCAGCACAGCGATCGCCGCATTCCGGACCCTGGCGGCCGATCTCGATGTCGGCGCGAGCGACCCATCCACAACTTGACCCTGGCTTTTTTGCATTCATGAACACAGCCATCAAAGTGAATCAAATCTGGCCACTGGTGAAGCAGTCGGTCACCGCCTGGATCGACGACTACGCACCCAGCATGGGCGCGGCCTTGTCGTACTACACGGTGTTCTCGCTGGCACCGATGCTGCTGATCGTGGTGGCGATTGCCGGGCTCGTGTTCGGCGAAGAAGCCGCTCGCGGTGCGCTGTTCGAGCAGCTCGACGGCCTGATGGGTCAACAAGCCGCCGCTGCGGTGCAGGGCATGCTGGCTGCGGCGAGCCAGCCGACCGAGGGCGTGTTGGCGACGGTGGTCGGCGTGGTGGTGGTGCTGATCGGCGCCACCACCGTGTTCAGCGAACTGCAGGATGCGCTGGACCGCATCTGGCGTGCGCCGGCACGCGAGAAGAACGGTGGCGTGATCGGCCTGCTGCGCACGCGCTTCCTGTCCTTCGGCCTGATCCTGGCGATCGCCTTCCTGCTGATGGTGTCGCTGGTCGCCAGCGCCGCGATCGCTGCGCTCGGCAAGTGGTGGGGGCCGATGTTCGGCGCATGGGAGCTGGCGGCGCAGGCGGTCACGTTCGCCTTCGGCTTGCTGGTGACGACGATCGGCTTCGCCATGATCTACAAGTTGATGCCACGTGCCACGGTGCAATGGCACGACGTCTGGATCGGTGCCATCGTCACGGCAGTGCTGTTCTCGGTCGGCCGACTGTTGATCGGCTTGTATATCGGCAAGAGCGGGGTCGCGTCCAGCTACGGCGCCGCAGGCTCGCTGGTGGTGGTGTTCGTCTGGGTCTACTACTCTGCGCAGATCTTTCTGCTGGGCGCGGAGTTCACCTGGGTCTACGCCACGCGGTACGGCTCGAAGCGCCAAGCGCTGGATGCGCCCGCGGCTGCTGGGCGCGACGCGGGGGCTGCCGGTGCAATCGACGCAGCGGTCTCGTGAAACGCCCTCAATCCAGCGCCGCGGCCGCCTGTTCACAGCGCAGCGCAGTCGGCTCGTCGTTGTCTTCGCGCGCCAGCGCAGCCAGTTGACGCCAGACCGCCCGCCGCGTGCGGTTGGGCAATTCGACGGCACCGGCGCTCTGTTGCAGCAGCACCCGAGCCTTGCCCCAGAGTCCGCGGTCGGCGTAAGCCATGCCCACAGCAGCCGCCACTTCGCTTTCATGACCGCTGCTGTGAAGGGCTTGCTCCAGCCGCGGCAGCCAGTCACTGCCGATGCCGCTGCGGGCCTCGATCAGCGCCAGTGCCACGGCGCACCGGTCGTCGGCCGGTAGCGTTGACAGCTTGTCCCAGAACGGCCTCAGCCACTGCCGCGCGTCGGCCGGCGCGTCCAGACGCACGGCGCGCTGCGCCACCATCGCCACCACCTGCGGGTCGCGGCGGTCGGCGGCGTCGAGCTGGCTCCACAAACGGTGAAGCTGGTCGATGGCATGCGCTTCGTCCAGCACTTCGCGCGCCAGCGACCGCGTCAGGCTCTGGGCCACGTCGGGCGAGAACGCCTGGTGGTTCGCCAGCAACCGCGCGGTGTGCAGTGCTTCCAGCGGGCGCCGTGCCATGCGTGCGGCCTTCAGCTTCAGGCGCAGCGCGTGCGTGCGCCGTGCCACGCCGGCGGGCAGCGCTGCCAGCGCTTCCAGCGCGCGCAAGGCGTCGCGGTCGTCCAGCGCCCATTCGGCGGCCAGCAAGCGCGGCGCTTCGTCGGTGCTGCGTGGCGCGCCCTTGATGTCCCTGGCCACCTTCATGGCCTGGCGCAATGATTCGTCGCGCTGCGTGCGGTCTTGCAGGCGGTGCAGGCTGCCCGCGCCGACCAGGTGGGCCAGCAACAGAAACTCGCCATCGCGTTCCAGCTGCGGGGTGCCTTCGGCGCAGGCCAGGGCCCGATCGGCTGCCTTGCGGGCGCGGCTGTAGCGCGCCGCGAAGTACTCGGTCATGGCTTCGCGCAGCGCGTGGGCGGCGGCGCGCTCGCGGCGCAGGGCGCGCCATTCGCCGGCGCGGCGCGGCAGGTTGACAAGCGTACTGACCGCCTTGAAAGCGAGCAGCGAGAGCGCGCAGACCGCCAGCACCAGCAGCACGAACAGGTTCAACGACAGT
>JBDSMV010000352.1:0-4567 GCA_039915715.1 Rubrivivax sp.
GGGCTGATCGCGGGTGCCAGCTTGCGGCGCCCGAAGCGGCGGCCACCGAAGTAGGCTGCCACGTCCGCCATCCACACCAGACACAGCGTCGACAGCAGAAAGTTGTTGCCGATCTGTTGCGCCTGCACCAATGCCAACCAGGCCGCCCACAGCACCACCAGACCGATGCCGGTGCGCAGCAGCCGCGGCAGGCGTGGCCACAGCGCGGGTCCGGCGCGCAACGCCACCACCGCCACCCCGATCCACAACAAGGTCATCGACCACCACAGCCAGTTCGACACGGGCACACCGGCGCGGCCCCAGCCACCGAGCCACGAGAAGAGCCCGAGGGCCGCGACCGCCGCACCCATCGCCACAGCCGACCACCGCCCGGCTTGGTTCAGACGGGCCCATTCCCACCCGGCTGCGGCCATCAAGGCCAGGGTCAGCATCGCGAACGGCCAGGCGCTTGAAGCAGCCAGCGAACCCAGCAACACCGCAACGAGCACCAAAGCGGTGATGATCCGCTGCCGCAACACCGGCTATTCGCCTTCCAGCCGCACGGCAGTCGGCCGGATGGCCCCGAAACGGCGGTCGCGTTGGGCGTAGGCCAGCAGCGCCGAATCGATCTCGGCCTTGCCGAAGTCCGGCCACAGGCATTCCGTGAAGAACAGTTCCGAGTAGGCCGCCTGCCACAGCAGGAAGTTGCTGATGCGCATCTCGCCACCGGTGCGGATGAAGAGGTCGGGGTCCGGCGCAAACGACAGCGCCATGTGCCGCGTCAGCCAAGCTTCGTCGACTGCATCCGGCGACAGGCCTTCGGCCAGCGCCATGCGGCAGGCCTGCACCACGTCCCAGCGACCGCCGTAGTTGAAGGCCACCGCGAGTGTGATGCGGCTGTTGTGTTCGGTGATGCGTTCGGCATGGTCCCAGGCCTTGCGCAACTGGTCGGAGACCGCCGACCGGTCGCCGACAATGCGGATGCGAACCCCGTCGCCGGCCAGCTTGCCCAGGTACTTGGACACCGCCACCAGCACCAGACTCATGAGACCGGAGACCTCTTCGGTGGGGCGCTTCCAGTTCTCTGACGAAAACGCGAACACCGTCAGGAACTCGACCCCGCGGTCGGCGAACAGGTTGACCGCTCTGACCAGCGCATCGACACCCTGCTTGTGACCGAAGAAACGCGGCATGAATCGCTGGCGGGCCCAGCGCCCGTTGCCGTCCATAACCACAGCCACATGCCGCGGCACGCCCGGGGCTCCCTTGAGCGACGGCGGGGCAGTGCTGCTCGCCACGGACAGGTCAGACATCGCGGGAGGTCGGGGTCCGGGCGAGAAGCGGGAGTCCGCGGCGGGCCGGCAGGCGGAAGGCAGAGGACACGCTGCCGGTCAAACCGCCAGGACCTCGGCTTCCTTGCCCTGCACCAAACGGTCGATCTCGCCGATGGCGCGGTCGGTCAGTTGCTGCACCTCGTCCTGCGCGCGACGCTCGTCGTCTTCCGACAAAGTCTTGTCCTTCAGCAAACGCTTCAGATGGTCGTTGGCTTCACGGCGCACCGATCGGATCGCGATCTTGGCGTCTTCGCCGGCGTTGCGCACGATCTTGGTCAGGTCCTTGCGGCGCTCTTCGGTCAGCGCGGGCATCGGCACCCGCAGCAAGTCGCCCTGCGACGCCGGGTTCAACCCCAGCTCGGACTCGCGGATCGCCTTCTCGATCTTGGCGCCCATGCCCTTTTCCCAGGGCTGGACGCTGATCGTGCGTGCGTCGAGCAGGGTCACGTTGGCGACCTGGCTGATGGGCACCATCGAACCGTAATAGTCGACCTGCACCTGGTCGAGGATGCCGGGGTGCGCGCGGCCGGTGCGGATCTTCTGCAGCTCGGCCTTGAATGACTCGATGGACTTGCCCATCTTCTGTTCAGCCGTGGCAGTGATCTCGGCGGGGGTCTGTTCGGTGCTCATCGTGTCAAATCCTTAGACATGGACCAGAGTGCCTTCGTCTTCGCCCATCACCACGCGCTTGAGCGCGCCGGGCCTGAAGATGCTGAACACCTTGATCGGCAGCTTCTGGTCGCGGCACAGCGCAAAGGCCGTGGCGTCCATCACCTGCAGGTTGCGTGAGATGGCCTCGTCGAAGCTGATGCACGCATAGCGCGTGGCCGACGCATCCTTTTTGGGATCGGCACTGTAGACCCCATCGACCTTGGTCGCCTTCAGCACCAGCTCGGCGCCGATCTCTGCGCCGCGCAGAGCCGCGGCCGTGTCGGTGGTGAAGAAGGGGTTGCCGGTGCCGGCGGCGAAGATCACGACCTTGCCTTCTTCCAAATACTGCAGCGCCTTCGGGCGCACATAAGGCTCCACCACCTGTTCGATGCTGATGGCCGACATCACACGCGCTGTCATGCCTTCCTGGCGCATCGTGTCAGCCAGCGCCAGCGAATTCATCACGGTGGCCAGCATGCCCATGTAATCGGCGGTCGCGCGGTCCATGCCGACGGCACCGCCGGCCACGCCGCGAAAGATGTTGCCGCCGCCGATCACGACCGCGACTTCACAGCCCAGCTGCGTGATCTCCTGCACCTCTCGCACCATGCGCACGATGGTCGCGCGGTTGATGCCGAAGGCGTCTTCGCCCATCAGCGCTTCGCCCGACAGCTTCAAGAGGATGCGCTTGTACGCAGGCATCGCTTCGACTCCGATTAAAGGGCGCAGTGTAAGGGTCGACCCGGGCGATAAAGGGTCGGCAAGCGGTTCGCGAGCGACCGGACAGAGGGTCGGCGGAGCGCTTCAGCCACCCTTCGCCGCGGCCACCTGCGCAGCCACTTCGGCGACGAAGTCGTCGACCTTCTTCTCGATGCCTTCGCCCACCACATAGAGCGTGAAGCCCTTGATCTGGGTCGACTTCTCTTTCAGCATCTGCTCGACCGTCTGCTTGTCGTTCTTGACGAAGCTCTGATTCAAGAGCGACACCTCTTTCAAGAACTTCTGCACCGAGCCGTCAACGCGTTTCGCCACGATGTCGGCCGGTTGCGGCTTCTTGCCTTCGGCAACCGCCTTGGCGCTGTCCTCGGCGGCCTTCTCGGCGGCCACACGGCGCTCTTTCTCGATCAGTTCGGCCGGCACCTCGGACGACGCCAGAGACACCGGCTTCATCGCCGCCACGTGCATCGCCACGTCCTTGGCAGCGACCTCGTCACCGGTGTACTCGACCAGCACGCCGATGCGCGTGCCGTGCAGATAACTGGCCAGCGCACCACCACCGTCGTAGCGTTTGAAGCGTCGCACCGCCAGGTTCTCGCCGATCTTGCCGATCAAGCCCTTGCGCACATCTTCGACCGTGGGGCCGAACCCGTCCTGCGACAGATCGAGCGCCGACAGTGCCGCCACATCTGCCGGGTTCTGGGTGGCCACCAGTTGTGCCAAAGCGTTTGTGAAGGCCAGGAACGACTCGTTCTTCGAGACGAAGTCGGTTTCGCAATTGACCTCGATAAGCGCGCCGGTGGTGCCGCTGACCGACGCCGCCACCACGCCTTCGGCCGTGATGCGAGAAGCGGCCTTGCTGGCCTTGCTGCCGAGCTTGACGCGCAGGATCTCTTCAGCACGAACCGCGTCGCCATCGGCTTCGGTCAGCGCCCTCTTGCACTCCATCATCGGCGCGTCCGTTTTGGCGCGCAGTTCGGCCACCATGCTTGCAGTGATTGCGGGCATCGTTATCTCCAGTGATTGGGTGTCACGCCGCCCGGCAGCCAGTGCCGGGGGCGATGGCCACAGACGCAGCGCCCGGTTGATTCGGGCCCGCCATCCGCCGCGCGAGATCCGCCTGGGCGGATCGATCGGTCAGGTGTGCCGGGAGTCGGCCGCCACTCAGGCGTCTTCTCGAACCTCGACGAACTCGTCGCCATCGGCCGACACCGCCTGCGCCACTTCATTGGTCGCATTGGCGCGGCCTTCGATGACCGCGTCGGCCACGGAGCGGGCATACAGCGCCACGGCCTTGGCCGAATCGTCGTTACCCGGAATCACGTAGTCGATGCCCAGCGGCGAATGGTTGGTGTCGACGATGCCGATCACGGGAATGCCAAGCTTCTTGGCTTCGGCAATGGCGATCTTGTGATAGCCGACATCGATCACGAACATCGCGTCGGGCAGTGCGCTCATGTCCTGGATGCCGCCGATGTCGCGTTCGAGCTTCAGCAACTCGCGGTCGAACATCAGCGCTTCCTTCTTGATCGACAACTCGGCACCAGCGCCCTTGGACGCCTGCATGTCCTTGAGCTTCTTCAACGACCCCTTGACGGTCTTGAAGTTGGTCATCATGCCGCCGAGCCAGCGCTGGTCGACATACGGCATGCCGCAACGCTGCGCTTCCATCGCGATCACTTCGCGCGCCTGGCGCTTGGTGCCGATCATCAGGATCGACCCGCGGCGCGACGCCAGTTGGCGGATGAACTTCATCGCATCTTCGAAGAGCGGCTGCGTCTTCTCGAGGTTGATGATGTGAATCTTGTTGCGATGGCCGTAGATGTACGGGGCCATCCGGGGGTTCCAGAAGCGCGTTTGGTGCCCGAAATGGACACCGGCTTCCA
>JBDSMV010000388.1:0-7476 GCA_039915715.1 Rubrivivax sp.
CCCAGTGGCAGCAGCCAGCGGACATGAACCCGATGCGGCTCAAGACCATCCAGCATTTCTTCGAGCACTACAAAGACCTGGAAGAGGGCAAGTGGGTCAAGGTGCTGGGCTGGGAAGGGGCCGATGCGGCACGCGAGGAAATCCGCATCGGCTCGGCCGCCTGGACAGACAAGCACGGCGAACCCGCCGTGAAGACGATCCGCCCATCGCTGGCGGACAAGGCCTGAAGCAGCCCGTCGATCACGCGCTCTTGAACGGGTTGCGTTCGCGCAATTCGTCGACGTACTGATCCACCCCTTCGCCCTCGCGCGCCAGAAAGCCGGCCACCGCTCCGGCGAAACGCTCGTCGCGCAGCCAATGGGCCGATGTGGTGGGCACCGGCAGAAGGCCGCGGGCCATCTTGTGTTCACCCTGCGCGCCGCCTTCGAAGCGCTGGATGCCGTTGGCGATGCACCAAGCCAGCGGCTGGTAGTAGCAGGCTTCGAAGTGCAGACAGGGCGCCGGTTCGATGCAGCCCCAATAGCGGCCCCAGGCCGCGTGCCGCTGGCGATCGACGGCGATCAACGAAGCCGCGATCGGCGCGCCGTCGCGGTGGGCGACGAACATCACCCAGTGCTCCGGCATCGTGCTTGCCATTTCGGTGAAGAATTCGCGCGTCAGGTACGGGGTGCTGTTGTGAGCGGCGTAGGTCAGCGTGTAGCAGCGATAAAAGAAATCCCACTGCGCGATGCTGATGGCACTGCCTCCGTGCGCCTGCAGGGTGATGCCTTGTTCGGCGACCCGCCGGCGCTCCTGCTGGATCTTCTTGCGCTTGTCGCGTTGCAGCCGCGCCAGCAGGTCATTGAAATCCGACACGGGCTGCAGCGGATCCTGTGTCCAATGGAACTGCACCCCGTGGCGGATCATCCAGCCCCGCGACTCGAAGGCCGCGCGGTCGGCATCGTCACCGAACAGCACGTGTGCCGACGACAGCTTGCCGTGCTCGGCCACCGCCCCGATCGCATCGACCAACCGCAACCGCCAGCGGCCGTCACGCACCAGCAACCGCGTGCCCGGAACGGGCGTAAAGGGCACCGCGCCCAGCAGCTTCGGGTAGTAGGCGAGCCCATGACGCCGGTAGGCATCGGCCCAGGCCCAGTCGAAGATGTACTCGCCGTACGAATGCGACTTCAGATAGAGCGCAGTGGCCGCCACCAGCACGCCGTTCTGTTCGATCGTGATGAATTGCGGCGCCCAGCCGGACTCCCGCACCGCGCTGCCCGAAGTGTGCAGCGCGCTCAGGTAGGCATGGCGCAGGAAGGGGGTCGGTGCGGCCTGCAGGGCCAGCAGTTCGTCCCAGGCCGCAGCGTCGACGCTGGCAGGGTCGGCATGGACCCGGATGACATAATCTTTACTGATGGTCGACCTGTTGTTTGAAGGGCGCTGAACGGTGCTTCCACCTGAAAATCGACCTCGAAGCCGACCGCTGAACGGGCCCGCCGATCGACTGAAGATTGCGCTGGCGCAGATCAATCCCACGGTCGGCGATCTGGACGGCAATGTGCGCCTGCTGACCGCGGCCGCTCGGCAGGCCCATGCGGCCGGCGCGGCGCTGATGATCGCTCCCGAGCTGGCCCTGTGCGGCTACCCGCCCGAAGACCTGTTGCTGCGGCCATCGTTCATGGACGCCTGCCATGCGGCGCTGGATCAACTGGCTGCGGATGTGGCGGATCTGCAAGGGCTGCATCTGGTGGTGGGGCACCCGCACCAGTTCGGCGAGCGCGGCGATGTTAGGACCAAGTCGGTGGCCGTGCAGCAGCGCTTCAACGCCGCCTCGGTGCTGGCAGGGGGACGCATCGTCGCCACCTATTGCAAACGCGAGTTGCCGAACTACCAGGTGTTCGACGAACGCCGTTACTTCGCATCGGGTCGCGAGGCCGGCCTGCCGCCGTTGGTGTTCGAGGTCGCCGGCATCCGTGTCGGCGTGCTGATCTGCGAAGACGCCTGGTTCGACGAGCCCGGCCAAGCAGCCTGCGATGCAGGTGCCGAACTGCTGTGCGTGATCAACGCGTCGCCGTTTCACATCGACAAGGCCCGTGAACGCGAAGCCCGCATGGCGGCCCGCTGCAAGGCCACCGGCCGCCCGCTGGTCTATGCCCATTTGGTGGGTGGACAGGACGAAGTGGTGTTCGACGGCGCCTCGTTCGCACTCGACGCGGCCGGTAGCCTGACCGCCCGCGCCCCGAGCTTCGAGCCCACACTGGCGCTGTTGCAGGTCGATGCCCGGGGTAGCCCGCGTGGAGACATCGTCGAGTTGCCGTCGCCCGAATCCCAGGCCTGGTCCGCGCTGATCATGGGCACACGAGACTACCTCGGCAAGAATGGCTTCAAGAGCGCGTTGCTGGGGTTGTCGGGTGGCATCGATTCCGCAGTGGTGCTGGCGGTGGCGGTCGATGCGATCGGCGCCGACTGTGTGCATGCGGTGATGATGCCGTCGCCTTATACAGCCGACATCTCGCTGACCGATGCTCGCCAGATGGCGGAGCAGCTCCGTGTGCGCTATGACGAGTTGCGAATCGAGCCGGCATTCGATGCCCTGCGCCAAACGCTTGCGCCGAGTTTCGACGGGCTGGCCGAAGACACCACCGAAGAAAATCTGCAGGCGCGCATCCGCGGCACGCTGCTGATGGCGCTGTCCAACAAGTTCGGTTCGATCGTGCTGACCACTGGTAACAAGAGCGAACTCGCCACCGGCTATTGCACGCTCTACGGCGACATGGCCGGCGGTTTCGCGGTCATCAAGGATGTGGCCAAGACGCTGGTGTACCGACTCGCCGAATGGCGCAACCGGCAGCCCGGACCCCATGGCGAACCTGCCTTCGAGGTGATTCCGCGCCGCATCATTACCCGCCCGCCCTCGGCCGAGTTACGAGCCGACCAGACCGATCAAGACAGTCTGCCGGCGTACGACGTGTTGGATGCGATTCTTGGTTTGTATGTTGAAGAAGACCAGAGCATCAGGCAGATCGTGGGTGCCGGATTCGACCGCGAAACCGTCGAACGCGTTGTCCGGCTGATCCGGCTGAACGAGTACAAGCGGCGGCAGGGAGCGCTCGGCATTCGCATCACGCACCGCGCCTTCGGGCGCGACTGGCGCTATCCGATCACCTCGAAGTTCCGTGCTTAAATCACTGCCGACTTCAAGCCCTGCCGGAGAGCGCCATGAAGCAGATCACCGCCGTCATCAAGCCCTTCAAGCTCGAAGAGGTGCGTGAGGCGCTGGGCGAGATCGGTGTCTCCGGGTTGACGGTCACCGAGGTCAAGGGTTTTGGCCGCCAGAAAGGCCATACCGAGCTGTATCGCGGCGCCGAGTACGTGGTCGACTTCCTGCCCAAGGTCAAAGTCGAGGTGGTGGTCAACGATGCAGACGCCGAGCGTTGCATCGATGCGGTCGTCAGGGCCGCCAAGACTGGCAAGATCGGCGACGGCAAGATTTTCGTGACGCCGGTCGAGCAAGTGATCCGCATCCGCACCGGCGAAACCGACGAAGCGGCGATCTGAAGTCTCAGATCCGGCTGTAGTCGTCGGGCAGCGCGCGATCGTCGGCGCGGCGCGCGGCGGCCGCCACGCGGTTCAGCAGCACCACTGGATCGGAGTCGACCTGCAGCACCGCCTGCTGCGCGGCTGACAAGAAGCCTTCTGCGACCGCGCGGTCCATGAAGCGCAACAAGTCGTCGTAGTAGCCTTCGACATTCAGAAGGCCGATGGGTTGGTCGTGGTAGCCGAGCTGGCGCCAGGTCCAGACCTCGTACAGCTCTTCCAGCGTGCCGATCCCGCCGGGCAATGCGATGAAGGCATCGGCGCGCTCGGCCATCAGCTGCTTGCGCAGGTGCATGGTCGGGACCACGTGCAGTTCGGTCAGCCCGATGTGCTCGACTTCGCGTTCCTTCAGCGCTTGCGGGATGACGCCGACCACGCGGCCGCCGGCCGCGAGTGTCGCGTCGGCGACCTCGCCCATCAGACCGACCCTGCCGCCGCCGTACACGAGTTGCCAGCCCCGCTCGCCGATCGCCCGGCCGAGTGCGATGGCGGCGGCTGTATAGGCCGGGCGCGTGCCATGCCGCGATCCGCAATAGACGCAGATGCTCAATGGGCTTGGCGTGCCAGTGGCGCTCATCGCTTGCGGTCCTTCTTCGGTGCGGGACGCCAGGTCACGATCCGGGTGCCGCAGGCGGCGTCGTGCAGGAACTGCCGGTCGGGCCGCAGGCGCGCCACCAGGGCATAGGCAAGCACACCTGCGGTGAGCACGCCGAAGACCTCGCCAGCGCTCTTCAGCCCGGCCAGCCACAGCGCCAGCAGCGCAGGGAAGAACCAGAGCCACGACAACACATAGCGGCAGACCGCGCGCAGGGGCAGTACCGGGGTGCCATCGCGCGTCATCAGGCGCAGGTGCCAGGTCTGCATTGCCAGCGTCTGGCCGTTGCGCGACCAGAACCAGACGAAATAGACCCCCAGCACTCCGAACACGAACGCCTGGAGTCCATGCGCGCCTTGAAGCGCATGGCGTTGCTGGGTCGCGATGCCATAGACCAGCCCGGCCGCCATCAGCACGCCGAACAGCAGCACGCCTTCGTAGACGAAGCACATCAGGCGCCGCACGATGCTCGGTGAAGGTTCAGAGACAGCGGCCACAAGGGGGCCCGCAATCACGTCAATGCGGCTCACCCGCTCAGGGTCTGGCGAGAGGCTCGTTGCGTTCTCCGGGCGCCGATGCTGCGGCGGTCGCTTTGGCAGCATCCGGCAGCTTGTCCGCAACCGGCGTCCGCGCGGCTGTAAGCGGCCGTGGCGCTACCGATCGCACCGCTGCTCCTTGAGGCCCGCGCTGCGGCAGCATCGTGTTTGGGTCGACGAACCCCGGCGTGGCAGAAATCTTCGGCATGCCGGCTTGATGATGCAGCGGCGGGGTCGGCAGGGCCGTGCTGGTGTGCGTGGTGGCACCGGGCCGCGCCTGCAGCACTCCCGGCGGAGCGGCAACGGCGTTGCGGGAAGCGGCTGATGCGGCAGCTCCATTTGCGCCCGGCAGCGCCTGTTTCGTGGGCAGTCGAGCAGCGGCGGTCGCGCCCACGGCCGCGCGCGGGTCAACGGCGGCGGCTTTTGCAGCGGGCCGGGCCTCTGATGCCAATCGCTTGCGTTCTTCTGGGGTAAGCGCTTGGTAGGCCTGCCATCGGGCCTGGCGTTCGTCGGCCGGCACCTGCTTGACTTCCTGGAACTGCAGCCGGGCTCGGTTGCGTTCTGAGGGAGAAAGCCGCAGCCATTCGGTCATGCGGGTCTGCACCCGTTGCCGCTCGTCGGGTGACAGGGTCGCGAAGCGAGACGCGACTTCGATCCACTTTTCCTTGCGTTGCGTGTCGACGCCCGCCCACTCTTGCTGCAGTGGCGCCAGGGCGCGCTTCTGCTCAGAAGACAGCGAAGCCCAGGTCGGGGGCTGATCGACAGGGGCGGCGAGGGCGCCGGTGGCGTAGGCGCAGACGCAGGCCATCAAGACCGGCAGCGCCCATGCGCGGGTGCGCCAGACGCCGCCACTCACGGCAGTGGCGCAGATCGCAGATAGGCGGCAAAGCCAGGGTCGCTGTAGGCGGAAGGCGGCAACTGGTCGGCCAGCAACTGCGCGTCGACATCGGCGACGGCGATCACCTGCTCGCGAACCGACCAGCTGTCGATGGCCACCAGCCCCGCCACAAGCATCAAGAGCGGAAACATCCCCGCGACGCGCTGCCACATCGGCACGAACCCGGCCTGAACGGCGGCGCCGGCGGGGGTGCGGCCCACCACGACGGTTCCCTTCGCGCCCGCAGTTGCTCGCGACAGACCCACCATGCGGGCCATCCTTGCCCGCTCCAGCGCCTGCGAACGGCCGAAACGCAGCCGTTCGACGATGTCGGCTGGCAACTGCTCGGCATGGATCGACAAAGCGGCGGCAATGCGCGAACCCATGCGGGCTTCGAGATCGCGGACATCGGCTTGTGCCGCGGCCTCGGCTGCAAAGCCGCTTGAAAGACGGGTCGAGAGAGGGGGATCGGCAGCAGCATTCATAACGTGATTCCTTGGGCTCGTAGCAACTTCGCCAGCGCATGCACGGCGCGCGAGCAGTGCGTCTTGACACTGCCTTCCGAGCAGCCCATCGCCGCGGCGGTTTCCGCCACGTCGAACTCCTCCCAGTAACGCAGCAGGAAGGCTTCTCGTTGACGTGCCGGCAACTGCGCCACCGATGCATCGATCCTGCGCAGGATCTGGTTGCGCGAGACCGCATCGGATGCACTTTCCGTGCCCAGCGTGTCCTGCAGGGCATGCAGGCTTTCGAGCAGGTCGAAGTCTCCGCCAGAATCATCGCCCCCATCGAAGTCAGAGAGGTTCTGCATGACGGCACCGCGAACTTTTTCGCGGCGAAACCAGTCCATCGTGGCGTTGGACAGGATGCGCTGGAACACCAGCGGCAATTCCGCGGCCGGGCGGTCGGCGTACTTCTCCGACAACTTGATCATCGCCTCCTGAACGATGTCCAACGCGGCGTCGTCGTTTCGCACCGCGTAGACGGCACGCTTGAACGCCCGCTTTTCGATGCTCTTGAGAAAGTCCGAGAGTTCTTTGTCTGTGGCCAACGCGAAGTGAACCGGCAGTGCCCTGATTGGGCGCCCGAAATTATGTCATCGCACCTGGGCGCGCTGCCTTGGGCGCGTCAGGGGCCGCATGCATAATGCCGCCTCGCACAGCGCAGAGGTCAGACCGGTCTTGCAGTGTCCTCCGGATTCGAGCAGGGCGCCCGACGGAAGTCGGCACGAATCGGTCGCTTCCAGGTACCGAATCCGCCTCACGAGGGCGCGCAGGAGGTGCACCGTTGGACTTTCGTCAGAGAAATTCGCAAAGGTTCCCGTTTCATGACCGCTTCCACTGCCACCACCGCCGAACTCCGGCGCGCTGCGGCCGAGCCGCTGCCTGACAGCGCCACCCCCGCCCCCGTTCTCACCAATTCCCCGACGTCTAGCGCCGAGCCGCCTGCCGTCGAGCCCAACGGTTCCGAGATCCTCGTCAAGTGCTTGCAGGCCGAAGGCGTCAAGCACCTTTGGGGCTACCCCGGCGGCGCGGTGCTCTACATCTACGACGCGCTCTACAAGCAGGACACGATCGAGCACGTGCTTGTGCGCCACGAGCAGGCCGCCGTCCACGCGGCCGACGGGTATGCGCGTGCCACCGGCGAAGTCGGCGTGGCGCTGGTGACCTCCGGGCCCGGCGTCACCAATGCGGTCACCGGCATTGCTACCGCGTACATGGATTCGATCCCGATGGTGATCATCACCGGGCAGGTGCCGACGCCTGCAATCGGGCTTGATGCGTTCCAGGAATGCGACACCGTCGGCATCACCCGCCCGATCGTCAAGCACAACTTCCTCGTCAAGGATCCGAAGGATCTGGCGATGACGATGAAGAAGGCGTTTCACA
>JBDSMV010000413.1:0-12607 GCA_039915715.1 Rubrivivax sp.
GCTGCTGTACCACCTTGAACTGGCGCTCGCCCGGCAGCACCAGGCCAGCCTCGATCTCGCCGCTGTCGGAAATCGCCTGCCGCACCTGCCGGTAAACCGGCGTGAAGTCGGGCTCGGTGGCGTCGAAGAGTTGCTGGAAGCTGTCGATGACGAAGTAGCTGGCCTGGAAGGTGTCGATGCGGTAGCGGCTGCGCATCAGCCGCTGCAGGTCGAAGGCCACGCGCTGTGGCTCGGTAGCGGTGACGCTGTGACGCAGTTCACCGGCCGAGCTCAGGATGCCGGCGCCGTAGGCCCGCAGCCCGCGCGGGGTAGCAATCAGTCCGAACTCGACCGTGTACCAGTACAGACGCGCCAGCAGTTCGCAAGCGTCCAGGCTGCTGGCCTTGAGGCCGCCGGCACCATAGGCCTGCATGTAGTCGGCAAAGGTCGGGTCGAAGAGCAACGGCACATGCCCGAACACGTCGTGAAAGACGTCGGGCTCGACCACGTAGTCGAACTCTTCGGGTTTGCGGATCCAGTCCGTGACCGGAAAACGGCGCTCGGCCAGCAAGCCGAAGAAGGCCTCTTCGGGGATCAGGCCGGGCACGCCGACGATGCGCCAGCCGGTGGCTTTCAGCAGGCGTTCAGAAATGGCGTCGAAGCTGGGGATTTCGTCCGGGGTGCCCAACTCCTGCACGGCGTTGATGAACTCGTCGCAGGCGAGCCCGGGCAACTGTTCGAGCTGGCGCGCGTACAGGCGCCGGTAGGTGTCGTGATCGGCCGCGGTATAGGCGGCGAAATTCTGCTCGCAGGTGTAATCACTGCGTGCGCGCCCATAGTCACCGCGCGGAGGTCGGTCACCGGTGCCATAGGTGGCTGGCGCCACGCCCTGGTTGGTGGCTTTGCCGGCGGCTTCGGCTGCTGCGCGCGGATTCATCGGTACACCTTCGTGTTTCGCACGGTGTCGCCAAGCGGGATGCATCGGCCGGGTCGCCGCGGCCGGGCGAAGGGGCTCATGTTTTCTGTTCGGCCAGCACGCCCCGGCGCATCTGGTCGAGTTCGATGCTCTCGAACAGGGCTTTGAAGTTGCCTTCGCCGAAGCCCTGGTCGCCCTTGCGTTGGATGAACTCGAAGAAGATCGGCCCGAGCTGGTTCTCGGAGAAGATCTGCAGCAGCAGCTCGCCCGCCTTGCCGTCGATCAGCACCTTGCGCTGCTTCAACTGCGCCACGTTTTCGCCGTGGCCGGGAATGCGCTTGTCGACGAGTTCGTAGTAGGTGTCGATGGTGTCCAGCAGCTTGACGCCGTTGCTGCGCATGCGGTCCACCGTGGCCAGCAGGTCCGACGACCCGAGGGCGATGTGCTGGATGCCTTCACCGTGGTAGCTGTCCAGATATTCCTGGATCTGCCCCGCCTTCTCGTTGCCTTCTTCGTTGATGGGGATGCGAATCTTGCCGCAGGGGCTGGTCATGGCCTTGCTCTTGACGCCGGTGACCTGGCCTTCGATGTCGAAGTAGCGAATCTCGCGGAAGCTGAACAAACGCTCGTAGAACTCGGCCCACTCCCCCATGCGACCACGGTGCACGTTGTGCGTCAGGTGGTCGATATAGGTCAGGCCGTTGCCCGCCGGCTTGAGGCTGGCGTTGGGCAGCGGCTCGAAGTCGACATCGAAGAAGCCGATGTTGCCGATGTCGCCTTCCTTGGCGCCGTTCTTGCCGCGCCACTTGTCCACCAGGTAGATCAGGCTGTCGCCGATGCCCTTGATGGCCGGGATGTTCAACTCCCCGGGGCCGGCGCTGGCCGCGTAGGCCCATGCCCCCAAAGATTGCGCGCGTTCGTAGGCCTGCTTCACGTCCTGCACGCGGAAGGCAATGGCGCAGATGCTGGGGCCGTGCATGCGGGCAAAGCGCTGCGCGAACGAATCGGGCTCGGCATTGACGATGAAGTTGATCTCGCCCTGGCGGTAGAGCAACACGTTCTTGTGCCGGTGGCGGGCGATGGCGGTGAAGCCCATGCGTTCGAAAAGAGCGCCCATCGCGGCGGGATCGGGTGCCGCGTACTCGATGAACTCGAATCCGTCGGTACCCATCGGGTTGTCCCAGGCGCTGTCCTGCATGGCGAGTCCTCGTGCGAATGCGAAGCGGTGACTCTAGAACCGCTGGGCCGCAGGATGCAAGCGATCGCATGACCGCAGATAACGTCATGCGCATGTTCCATGCATGATGCGACCTATGGACAATGTTTTCGATCTTGACCCACTGGACCGGCGCATTCTTCAGGTGCTGCAAGCCCAGGGGCGCATCAGTTTCGACGAACTGGCGAGCGCGGTCGGCCTGTCGCCCAGCGCCACGCTGCGCCGCGTGCGGCGGCTGGAAGATGCTCAGGTGATTTCCGGGTACGTGGCGCTGGTGGCAGCCGACCGGGTGGGGCTGGCGCTGACGGCCTACATCACCGTGCGCCTGGCCAAGCACACCGATGCGCGCCAGCGCAGCCCCATCGACACCTTCACGGCTGCCGTGCAGGCCTGGCCCGAGGTGGTGGAATGCGTGGCGCTCAGCGGCGAGATGGACTATCTGCTGCGGGTGCTGGTGCGTGACATGGCGCACTACTCGCACTTCATCATGGAGGGACTGTTGAAACACCCCGCCGTGCAGGACTGCAAGACCAGTTTCAAGCTGCGGCAGCTCAAAGGCACGACGGCCGTGCCGCTTTGACCGGCCTGCGCGCCGCCTGGGTTCAGTCTGCGTCGATCTGCAGCACCAAACGCCGAGTGGCATCGGCGTTCAGGTTCAGCAACTGTGCGATCTCATCAAGATCGTCGGGTAGCGCCGGGTTGTCGAAGCCCAGTGCACTGTGGCGTGCCAGCCGGATCGCCAGCCGCACGTTGCGCATCTGCGGAGTGATCGGCTCGGCGTCGTCGTCGGTGATGCGGGCCAGCAGCGCTGGCAAGTGCCACGCCTGCATCAAGGCACGTGCCAGGTCCGACAACTCGATGCGCAGCAACTCGGTCTGTGCCGCCGCTGAGCGCAGCGAAGGCTCCGCCGCCTGGCGTTGCAGCAACGCCAGCGCGAGCGACGGGGCGCGCACCCATAGCAGCATTTCAGCGAAGTCATGCAGCAAGGCGGCTTCGTGGATCACGGCGGCGTCGCTGTCCATGCGGTGCACTGCAAAGGCCATCGCGAAGCGCGCGGCGCGGCGCGAGCGCTCGAGCACCCGCAGGAAGCCGTCGACCGCGCCGGGCGTGTGCGCCAACAGCGCCTGCACGGCAGTGGGTTCGCCAAAGGCCATGAAGAACGGCGGGATGCCCAGCATCACCAACGCGGCCGTGACGGTCTCGGTGTCGCTGCCTTCTCGCCGCGCGCGCTGGCGCCGCAGACGCGCCACGAACGCCAGCAACTTCAACACCATCAAGGGGTCGTCGCTGATGGCGTCGGCCAGCAGGTGAGCGTCGACCGCGTCTTCGCCCAGCCGCAGTTCGGCCAGCGTGTGGACGGTGGTTTCCAGCACCGGCAGAGCGTCGAAGTCGAACATCGCGACCCATCCCGCCAGATCCGGCGGGGCGGTGGTGATGAAGGGATGGGTAGACACGGGATGAGGATGAGCCGGCGACGACCGCTGCTACCGGGCCGGCGCAACGCTTGAGTTTGCTATCGGCAGCCCATGGCTGGGCTTGAGACGTGCATCCGTCACCGGGTGCCCATTCCCAAGACCCGCCACAGCATCCGGCAACGCTGGGTTGCGCGGGTCACAGCCGCTTGACCCCGAGCACATGACCCACCAATTGCCCGTCGACATACAGCGCACCCTCGGGTGCGCCAGCTTCGGCATGGAACTCCACCACGGCGTCGCGTGGCAGGCCGGTGGGTTCACGCGCAAGGGCGGTGGCCAAGCCGTCCAGAAGGCGGCTGGCGCCGCGCAGCGCGGTGGCTGCCAACAGAACCAGCGGTCGGCGCCCGGCGCGGGGCCGTGCGGGTGCGGGTTCAGAGGTGAGGGGGGTGTCGTGCAACCACATGATGGGCTCCCATGAACGCGGCTCGCGCGCTCGTTTGTCTCAGAGGTGTTTCTCGTGTCGCCGCGCGTCGTCCTCGTCGCGCAGCAGTTTTCGGGTGTCGTGACGTTCGGATTGCCGCCGGGCGCCGCCACTGGCGCGGTGAGCGCCGGCGACCCGGAGCAAACAGGCGGTCACGAACGGATTGCGGGGCTTGAGGCGGATGCGGGTCAGCTTCTTCATCGACAGACTCCAGGTGTGGGGAGGGAGGGAGCAAACAAAAACTGAAGAGGGAACAGAAAACAAACGGCCCGGGCTGCTGCTGCAACCCGGGCCATGGCGATGCATCGGCACCCGATGCGGTCGGCGATTCGGGGGGTCAGCTCATCGGCATCCCGGGCAAGGCACAGCGGACCGGTTCAGCGGGCATAAGAGGACGTTGGGTTGATCGGTGGCAACGGGATGCGGCGCAGATCCGGTGGATCGATTCCTGCAGCTTTCAGTTGTCTTGCGCAAATGATAAATTCCAAGTTATCAAAGCGCAAGCGAAATATCACTTCTTGCGTTTCAGCGGTGCCACTCGGGCCTGGGTGCTTCGCCACAGATCGGCCGCATCGGGAGCCGGTGCGGCGCTGGCAGGTCGACTCGACACCGCCGCGGCGCCTGCGCGCCCAGCCGAGGGTGGCGGCGCTGCTCCAGCAGGGGTCAGCACCTCGCCCAGCAGATCGAGCAGCCGGGTTCGGGCGCGCTGCGGATGGCGGCGGTAGTAGGTCAGGAGCAGGCCGACGATGAAGCGCTCGTCTTCGTCCTGTGGGGTAAGGTCGTGGGGTGCGGCTGCCTGGGTTGCAGCATCGGCGCGCTGCGCGGCCTGTTCCGCTGCGGCGTCGTGCGCCAGATCCATCCAGCCGCGCGACTTCTTGCACTGCTGCTCAAACTGGCGCGCCAGCCGTTCGCCGATCTGACGCGACCGGCTCTTGATCTGGCTCCAGTAGCTGGGCTGAATCTGCACGCGCTCGGCAAAGCGCCCTTCCAACCCGCGCAGGGTGGCGGCGTCGGCATGGCGTGCGGTTTGGCGCACGAATTCCTCGAACAGCGCCAATGCATTCACATAGCGGATCTGGGCAAGGTCTTGCGGGCCGGTTTGCATGCATTCCAATGCTAAAGCCTCGTTCACTTTCAGCCGCAGGTTGCCCCGGCGAGCGGACCTAGCCCCGCGCTGCCTTCACCCTTTGCGAGCGGGCTTGCATGGCGCCGGCGGCGGCTTAGCATGGGTGCGTGAGTGCCTCCACCCCCACATCCTCGCCGGCCCGCCCCGAAGTCACCTGGACCAGTGGCGAGACGCGTCCGGCGCTGGGCCTCGGCACATGGCGGCTGGGTGAGCGGCGGTCGAGCCACGACGCTGAAGTGCAGGGCCTGCAGCGTGCCATGCAAGCCGGGTGGCGCGTGTTCGACAGCGCCGAGATGTATGGCGACGGTGGGGCCGAAGCGGTGTTGGGCGAAGCACTTGACGGTGCACTGAAGGGCGGGCTGGCGCGCGACGACCTGTTCGTGGTCACCAAGGCGCTGCCACAGAACGCCTGCGTCGACGGCTTGCTTCGGGCGTGCGCTGCCAGCCTTGAGCGCCTGCGACTTGATCAAGTCGACCTGTACCTGTTGCACTGGCGCGGCAACGTCTCGCTCGTGGAAACCGTGCGCGGCTTCGAGCAGTTGCAGGCCAGGGGCTGGATCCGCCGCTGGGGGGTGAGCAATTTCGATCTCGACGACATGCACGAGCTGCATCGGGTGCCCGGCGGCAAGGCTTGCGCGGTCAATCAAGTCGACTATTCGCTGGCTCAGCGTGGGGTGGAGTTCGATCTGCTGCCCTGGATGCGGCTGCAGCAGATGCCGCTGATGGCGTATTGCCCGCTGGACCAGGGCGCGCTGGTCGACCATCCAGCGTTGCGCGGTCTGGCGCAGCGCCACCGTTCGACCCCAGCCAAAGTGGCGTTGGCCTGGCTGCTGCATCAGCCTGGCGTGATGGCGATCCCCAAAGCCGGAAACCCGTTGCACCTGCGGCACAACTGGTCGGCTCAAGACCTTCGCTTGTCTGCCGGCGATCTGGCCGAGTTGGACCGGTCCTTTCCGCCGCCGCGCAGCAAGCAGCCGCTCTCGGTGCGCTGACGGCTCGGCTGGGCGCCCGGCAGTCGCCGACGCACGCAAAGCCACCGGTTCGACGAGCGCGACATCGGACGCCCTCGGCGACCCGTGCCACGTTCGCGGAGTCTTCTAAGTGCGGATGATTGCGAATCGTTCTCATTCACATTACAGTCCGGTTCGTTGGGTCTCCTTGGCCGCCTCACCAGATCTGTCATTCGTGGATGTCACCGCTCGTTTCCTCGTTCACTCGCTTCGGCGCAGGATTCCGTCTGCCCCGTTCGCCCCGTCCGCCCCGTTCGCCCCGATCGGCTGGGTCTGCAGTCTGGCCGCAGCCGCTGTTGGCCGCACCGGGTCGGCAGCCGGCGGTGTTGCTGCTGATCCTGGGTCTGCATGCACTTCTGTTGTGGGGTCTGCTGATCGACCCACGGGTTCGAGTCTTGCTGCCACAGGCGCTGCCGTTGTTCGTGAAATGGGTCGAAGAGGCACCGACGCGTGCACCCATGCCAGAGCCGCAACCGAGGCTCTCCCCCAGGGCTGCGTCGCCCGTGACCCTGCCTGGGTTGACGCCGCCGGAGGTGCAGGTCCGCATCACGTCGGAGATGGTGAATGCTGCGCCAGTGCCGCAGCCGGCACAGCCGATGGTCCCGCCGGAGCTCCTGACGGTGGCGCCCTCCCCGGCGTTGGCGCCAACCGCACCGCCGCCACACGCGGCGCCGACGCCGCCGGTTCCCGCGCCTGCCATCGAGCCGCAGGTGCTGGATGCCGCGCTGTTGCGAGTCACCGAAGCGCCACGTGTCGAATACCCGCGCGCCTCGCGCCGCAACAAGGAAAGCGGCGTGGTCTGGGTGCGCGCCTGGGTCGGCAGCAGCGGCGGCGAGTCGTCCGACATCCGCATCGACCGGTCGTCGGGTTTCGCGCGTCTGGACGAAGCCGCGCTGCGCGCTGTGCAGCAGGCGCGCTTTGCGCCTGCGCTCAAGAACGGGCGAACAACCGAAGGCTGGGCGTTGATCCCGATCCAGTTCGAGTTGGAGGCCTGAGGCCGACCCTGGACGATTGCGCCGGGCGGCTCCGGCCGATTTCCTCCCCCATTCCCTCATCGACACCGACATCCAGACGCCCATGCCGTTGCGTTCAGAAGCCTCCCCCACCCCCTCCCAGATCCGATCTGAAGCTCCCGGCCCCAGCCAGACCGCGCATCACCGCGTCCCGTCGCTCGGTGCGCTGGCTGCAGGATTCGGCCATCCGTTTCCTGCCGGGCTCTGCCGGCGAGAAGGTGCGCACCGATCTCAGCTGCACCCTGTTCCTGTGCGAGCCGGCCGACTACAGCGGCGGCGAGCTGATGGCGGAAGACACCTTCGGCACACAGTCGATCAAGCTGCCGGCCGGCGACGCCGTGCTGTACCGGGCACCCGCGTGCACCGGGTCGAGCCGGTGACGCGCGGTGAGCGGCTGGCCAGCGTCTTCTGAGTCCAGAGCATGGTGCGCAGCGACGAGCAGCGCCACTTGCTGTTCGACATGAACACCCACCTGATGCAGTGGCGCAGCCGCGTGGGCGAAACCGACCCGGCAGTCATCGGGCTGACGGGCACTTATCACAACCTGCTGCGACTGTGGGCCGATGTCTGAGCAGGCATCGACCACCGCAGCTTTCACCTGGAGAGACGACGACATGAAAACCCAACCCCGCTTTGCCAACCTGCCCACCCTCGCAGCCACCGCGTCCGTGGCCGCAGTGATGCTGCTGGCCACCCCCGGCGCCCAAGCCCAGCATGCCGAACGCTGCGAGCCGATTCCGAAGGCCGAATGGCGGCCGCAGGCCGAGCTTGAACGCAAGCTGAAAGACGAAGGCTGGACCATCAGCCGCGTCAAGATCGAGAACGGCTGTTACGAGGTCTATGGCAAGGACGCCAAGGGCAAGAAGATGGAAACCTTCTTCCACCCGAAGACCTTCGAGGTCGTGACGGCGCCGAAGTAATGGCTGGCAGCCCGGGTCCCACGGTGCGGGTGTGGGACGTGCCGGTGCGGCTGCTGCACTGGACGCTGGTCGTGGCGGTGGTGCTGGCGGTGCTGAGCACATGGGCACTGTTGCCCGAGATCGGTATTTCGATCGGTGGCTGGCATCAGCCGGCTGGCTATGTGACGCTGGTGGTGGTGCTGCTGCGCACCGTCTGGGGGTTCACGGGCGGTCGCGATTCGAGCCATCGGCACCATTCCCACTGCTCGCGCTTCTCGCAGTTCATGCGATCGCCGCGCGAGACTTGGCGTTATCTGCAGCAGGTGCGGCGCCATGCCGAGCCGCGCCACATCGGCCACAACCCGCTGGGCGGGTGGATGGTGTTGTTGCTGCTGGGCTGCATCGCAGGGCTGGGGCTGACCGGATGGCTCTACACCAGCGACCGCTACTGGGGCAGTGAGACGGTAGAAGACATCCACGTCGCGCTGTCCTGGCTGCTGCTGGCGCTGGTCGGTCTGCATGTGGCGGGGGTTGCGTTCACGAGCCTGCGGCAACGCGAGAACCTGGTGCTGGCGATGTTCACCGGTCGCAAGGCCGCGCCACGTCAGGGCGACCCACCCGCGTAGCCCTGCATGGCTGCCCGCGGCTCCGGCGGTGCTGTGCGGGCTCGGCGGCGGTGATACCGTCCGGCGCCGCTGCGCGCCATGAACCTCGCTCCGTCTTCCCCCCTGCCGGCCATGCAAACGGCCCCACGTCGCGTGCTGCCCGCGCTGGTGCTGGCGCAGCTGGCTGGCACCTCGTCGTGGTTCGCGGTCAATGCGGTGATGCCGGACCTGCAGCGGCAGTTCGGGTGGGACGCTGCGGCAGTGGGCACGTTGACCGCCGCGCTGCAGGCCGGCTTCATTGGCGGCACGCTGGTGTTCGCGCTGTTGGCGGTGGCCGACCGCTTTTCGGCGCGGTGGGTGTTCGGGGTTTGCGCGCTGGGGGCCGCCTTCTGCACGGTGGCTGCGGCGTCGGGCGCATCGTCGTTCAGCGCTCTGATGGCCTGGCGCGTGCTGACCGGGGTCTGTCTGGCTGGCATCTACCCGGTGGGGATGAAGATCGCCGCCGCCTGGTTCCCCGGTGGCCTGGGCAACGCGCTGGGCTGGCTGGTGGGTGCGCTGGTGCTGGGCAGTGCGAGCCCGCATGCCCTGCGGGCGCTGGGCGCCGATCTCGACTGGCGGCTGGTGTTCTACGGCGTTGCCTTCGCGACGGCACTGGCCGGCGCGCTGCTGGTGGCGGCGTTGCCTGAAGCCCCGCGCCCGTTGCGGCCCGCCACGCTGCACTTCAGCGCGCTGGCCAGCATCTGGCGCGACCGCCGCGTGCGCGCGGCAGCCAGTGGCTACTTCGGCCACATGGTCGAGCTCTACACGGTCTGGGTGCTGGTGCCGACGGTCTTGGCGACGCGACTGGCCTCGCAAGGCGCGGTGTCGTGGGGTGCCTTTGCGGTCATCGGGGCCGGTGCGGCAGGCTGCGTGGCCGGCGGCATGCTGGCGCGGCGTTTCGGCAGCGCGCGCGTCGGTGCGGCGATGCTCGCCACGAGTGGGGTGTGCTGCTTGCTGTCACCACTGGCGCTGACCGCACCGCTGTGGCTGTTCGGCGCGTGGCTGGGGGTCTGGGGCTTCAGCGTGGCGGGCGATTCACCGCAATTTTCGGCGCTGACGGCCAGCCAGGCGCCGCCGCATGCGGTGGGCAGCGTGCTGACGCTGGTCAACAGCATCGGCTTCGCGATCTCGGTGATCTCGATCGAATGCTTCGTGCGCCTGGTGCACGACCACGCCCTGGCCAGCGTGTTGCCGTGGATCGCGCTGGGGCCGGCGCTAGGGCTGCTGGGCTTGCGCAGTCTGACCGGGTCGGGAGCGCGGCCTCGTAACGATCGCTAAGGTTCGGGGGCGAGGGGCAAGCGTCCAAGTGTGGAGGCCGAGTCGAAATCCCATCCCTTGCAAACAACTGGAGGAATCGGCCATGTCGGACGATGCCAAGATAAGGGGCCCGGCCTCGTACTTTCCTTCCATCGAGAAGCACTGCGGCCACCCGATCGCCCACTGGATGGAGCTACTGGACGCGATGGCGGGAAAGCCGCATATGGAAATGGTTGCTGCCCTCAAGTCAGCGCACGAGATCGGTCACGGACACGCCAACGCGCTCGTTGCACACCATCGGGCACAAGGGCTGAGCTGACCGTCCATCAAGCCGAGATCGATTCGGCTCCGCCGTCCGGCACCGTGCCCGGGGCTGCAGCGGGCCGGTGATTGCAGACCCTGCCGAGGGAGTCCACCCCCGGGGTGAGGGGGCCACAAACGGGCGTGGCTAACGGTTGGCAAACGGTAGGGGGCCACAGTGCGTCGATCTCAACGACCCACTGACGGAGCCGACCTTGACGGCCACACCCCACCAGCCGACACCCGGCACCTTCACCGGCCTGAGGCTGCTGGCCGCCCTAGGGCTTGCCGCTGTCGTCTGCCTGCCACTCTCGGCCCAGGCGCAGTTCAAGACCCAATACAGCGTCACCACCGACTTGCGGTCGCCAGCGATCACGCTCATCAGCATCCTGGAGTCCGATGGGCTGGATTTCGAAACTGCAAGCCTGTCGCTGACGCGCCCGTTTTCTGCCGGCGGGTTCGGCACGACCACGCTGATCGAGAACCCATTCGACAACGCAGTGCCCATGCGCCGCAGCTTGCTGCTGGGCATCGTTACCGACCTGCCCAACGACCCGGCGGGCCAGGAGCACATGGTGCTGATGATGAACTCGCAGGTTGCCAGCAACGTCGCCGGTATCGCCTGGGGCACGATCTTCACCAGCACGCTGGAGCGGCAACTGCTTGCGGCGGTGCGCGTGGTGTCGACGAACTTCGACCCCAACGATCCGGCCGTCAACGCCGCCTTGAACTTTGTCTTCAGTTTTGGCCGCTATGCGGCCAACGAAGCCCGCGTCGGCCCCAACGGCTTGCCAGGCTCAGTCTGGTTCGACACCGGTGGCGCGTTCAGCGTGGTGGCATGGTCCGACGCGCAGATCATCGGCAGCGGCACCAGTTCAGTGATCTCGGCGGTGCCTGAACCCGGTACCGCGGCCCTGTGGCTGGCGGGTCTGGCGGCGATGGGCGCAGTGGCTGCGCGACGCCGCACGCGCAGCTGACCACCAGCCTGCAGCGCTTACTGAAACGCCACCTCGGCAAAGCTGCGCAGCTTGCGGCTGTGCAGATTGCCCGGACGCTGTTGCCGCAGCAGTTCCACCGCCCGCATGCCGATGCGCAGGTGCTGGTCGACGCGTTCGCGGTAGAAGGTGTTGGCCATGCCGGGCAGCTTGATCTCGCCGTGCAGCGGCTTGTCCGACACGCACAGCAGCGTGCCGTAGGGCACCCGGAAGCGGAAGCCGTTGGCGGCGATGGTGGCGCTTTCCATGTCGAGCGCCACCGCGCGGCTCTGGCTGAAGCGGCGCTGCGGACCGTTGTGCGGCAGCAGCTCCCAGTTGCGGTTGTCGGTCGATGCCACCGTGCCGGTGCGCAGGATCCGCTTCAATTCATAACCTTCCAGCTTGGTGACATCGGCCACCGCCTGCTCCAGCGCCAACTGCACTTCGGCCAGCGCCGGGATCGGCACCCACAGCGGCAGTTCCTCGTCCAGCACATGATCCTCGCGCACATAGGCATGCGCCAGCACATAGTCGCCCAACTGCTGGCTGTTGCGCAGCCCCGCGCAGTGGCCGAGCATCAGCCAGGCATGGGGGCGCAACACGGCCACATGGTCGGTGATGTTCTTGGCGTTGGAAGGGCCGACGCCGATGTTGACCATCGTGATGCCGCTGCTGTCGTCGCGCACCAGGTGGTAAGCCGGCATCTGCGGCAGCCGCGGTGGTTGCGCGCCCAGTTCGTCGCCGGCTCGCGCCTCGGTTCCGGTGCGGCGGGTGATCACGTTCCCCGGCTCGACGAAGGCACAGTACTCGCTGCCCGCATCGGCCATCAGCGCATGGCCGAGTTTGATGAACTCGTCGATGTAGAACTGGTAGTTCGTGAACAGCACGAAGTTCTGGAAATGGTCGGGCGCGGTGCCGGTGTAATGGCGCAGCCGCTGCAGTGAGTAGTCGACCCGCGGTGCGGTGAACAGCGCCAATGGGTGCGGGTCGCCGGGTTGCAGCTCCAGGCTGCCATTGGCGATGCCGTCGTCCATTGCCGCCAGGTCGGGCAGATCGAAACGGTCGCGCATCAGCACCCGGCGTTCCGGGCTCATGCTGCCTTCCAGATGATCGTGTTCGGCCAGCGAGAAGTGCACCGGGATCGGCGCGTTGCTGGTGCCGACCTCGATCGGCTGCCCGTGGTTGCGCAGCAGCAGCCTGAACTGCTCCAGCAGGTAGTTGCCGTACAGATCGGGCCGCGTGATCGTAGTCTCGAAGGTGCCGGGCCCGGCGACGAAACCGTAACTCAGACGCGAATCGGCACGCGCGACGGTGTCGGTTCGGATGCGCACGAAGGGGTAGCAAGCGCGTACACGTGAGGTCAGTTCTTCGCCTGAC
>JBDSMV010000418.1:0-7676 GCA_039915715.1 Rubrivivax sp.
GAAGGTGTCGAGCCCGATGATGTTGGAGTTGTTGCCGAGCGGGCCGCCGTCGGTGACGAAGTAGCGGAAGCCGATGCGGCCACTGGCCGGTGTGGCCAGTCCGCTGACCGTGGCGGTGAACCGGGTCCAGTCCTCGGGGTAACCGCTCTGAGCCAGCGTTGGGTTGATGCTCAGCAGCAGGGTGCTGAACGTTCCGACGCTGGTGGCCGTGGTGCCGACGTTGGTGCCTGCCCCGGCTGTGCTCAGCCGCAGTTCCAGCCGGTCGGGGAAGCCCGAGGACGGCACGGTGGTGGTGTAAAAACTGAAGCTGTCGCCGTTGCTGATGGTGTTGATCTGCGGCGAGAACATCCAGTTGCTGATGGTGCCCGACCCACTGGCAACCGAGTTGAAGTTCACCAGGGCGAAGCTGAAGCCGGCCTGCGGAAAGACCACCGGAGTTCCTTGATCGTCGACGATGGCCGTGCCCACCGACCAGGTGACTGCGGGAGCGGCGTTGGTGCTGTTGTTGGTGCTGAGCCAGCCTGCGGGCAGGCCGGGGCCGCCACCGTCGAAGCCTTGAGTAAAGGACTGCGCCTGCGCGGCAGAGAACGTGCCACCGAGCGCCAGGGCGATGGCGGCGGTGGTCAGCAACTTGGAGTGCGTCATGGAATCTCTCTTGGGAAGGTTGACTGGGGACTGCTGGCAGACAGAGCGGCTGGGTCGGTCGACTGACCCGGCTGACGGTGCGCTGCAACAACTTGAAACCCGAGCCTATCGCCTGGCGGGGGCCCTGCTCCGCCTCACCCCCCGGGTGCGGGGGCTCAAAGTTGGCGTTTGGCGCCGGGCTTAGCATGCACGGCATGGCAGTCAGCGTGTTCGACCTCTTCAAGATCGGCATCGGCCCCAGCAGTTCGCACACGGTGGGGCCGATGCGCGCAGCGCGGCTGTTCGTGCTGCGCCTGTCACACGATGGCCTGCTCGCCGCAACCGCCCGCGTGCAGACGCAACTCTATGGATCGTTGGGTGCCACCGGCAAGGGCCATGGCAGCGACAAGGCGGTGCTGCTGGGCCTGTGCGGGCACGAGCCCGACACGGTCGATGTCGATGCGATACCGGCCCTGCTGGAAGGCTGGCGCCTGTCGCGCCGGCTGCCGTTGCTGGGCACGCACGAAGTCGCCTTCGATGAACGGGCCGACCTGAAATTCCACCGCCGAGAGAGCCTGCCCTTTCATGCCAACGGCATGCGCTTCATCGCCTTCGACGCCGATGGGGGTGAGTTGGCCAACCGCAGCTACTACTCGGTCGGCGGTGGCTTCGTGGTCAGCGACGAAGTGGCGGCCGACGGCAGCCGGCAGAAGGTCATCGCGCCCGACACCACGCTGCTGCCGCAGCCGTTCCACAGTGGCGACGAATTGCTGCTTCGCACCCGCGAGATCGGCGGCACGATCGCCGAGGTGATGCGCCGCAACGAACGCCACTGGCGCAGCGACGCCGACATCGACAGCGGCCTGCTGACCCTCTGGCAGGCCATGCAGGACTGCGTCGAACGCGGCTGCCGCACCGAAGGCATCCTGCCGGGCGGCTTCAAGGTCAAGCGTCGCGCGGCCGCGTTGAAGACGGCCTTGAGCACCCACCCCGAACTGGCGTTGCGCGACCCGCTTCAGGTGCTCGATTGGGTCAACCTCTATGCACTGGCGGTCAACGAAGAGAACGCGGCTGGCGGCCGGGTCGTCACCGCGCCCACCAACGGTGCCGCCGGCATCGTTCCCGCAGTGCTGCACTATTACAGCCGCTTCGTGCCCGGTGCCAACGACCGCGGGGTGATCGACTTTCTGCTGACCGCAGCGGCGATCGGCATGCTCTACAAGGAAAACGCCAGCATCAGCGGCGCCGAGGTCGGCTGCCAGGGCGAGGTCGGCGTGGCCTGCAGCATGGCTGCCGGTGCCCTGTGTGCAGTGATGGGCGGCACGCCCGAGCAAGCCGAGAACGCGGCCGAGATCGGCATGGAACACCATCTGGGGCTGACCTGCGACCCGGTCGGTGGGCTGGTGCAGATCCCATGCATCGAGCGCAACGCGATCGCGTCGGTCAAGGCCATCAACGCCGCCCGCATGGCATTGCGCGGCGACGGCACCCATTTCGTGAGCCTGGACCAGGTCATCAAGACGATGCGCGAGACCGGCGCCGACATGATGACCAAGTACAAGGAAACCGCGCGCGGCGGGTTGGCGGTCAATATCGTCGAGTGTTGAATGCAAGCCCACCGCGTGCGGGCCGCGCGGGAGCTGCGCTTCGGGCGGCAAAGCGGCCTCTGGCGCGGAGTCTCCTGAGACGATTGCCAGACCCAGGCGGTCCAGGGTCTGGCGGCGGGCGCCGGAGTGGGCCACTCTAAAGCGTGGCGGTGACCCCGCCATCGACATAAAGAATGTGGCCGTTGACGAAGCGCGACGCGTCGCTTGCCAGAAACACCGCCACCGGTGCCAGGTCTTCGACATCGCCCCAGCGGCGGCTGGGTGTGCGGCCGATGAGCCAGTTGCTGAAGGTTTCGTCTGCCACCAGCTTGGCTGTCAGCTCAGTCTTGAAGTAGCCGGGCCCCAGCCCGTTGACAGTGATGCCGTGCGGGCCCAGATCGATCGCCATGCCTTTGGTGAGCATCTTCACCGCACCCTTGCTGGCCGCATAAGGTGCAATGCCGGGCCGGCCCATTTCGCTCTGCACCGAACAGACATTGATGATGCGCCCGTGGCCCCGGCCCACCATGTGGCGGGCCACCGCCTGGCCGACGTAGAACATGCTGTCGACGTTGGTGCGCATGATTGCGTGCCAGTCTTCGCGGTCGAACTCATGGAAGGCACCGCGTCTTTGCATGCCTGCGTTGTTGACCAGAATCTCGATCGGCCCGATTTCGGTTTCGATGGCATCGATGGCCGCGGTGGTTGCGGTGGCGTCGGTGACGTCGAAGGCGCGTTCATGCACCGTCAAACCCTCCTGGCGCAAGCTGGCCGCAGCCGATTTCAGCCGGCCCTGGTCGCGCCCGTTGAGCACCAGCGCGGCGCCCGCCTGCCCCAACCCGCGGGCCAGCGCGAGGCCGATGCCGGCTGTGGACCCGGTGACCAGAGCGAGCCGCCCGTCGAGCCTGAAGGTGCGGTCATCGATCATGCGGAGGGGTCCTGACCCTGAAAGTGGTGAACGGCCAGCGCCAGTTGTTCGTCCAGCGGCAGCGCGATGTCCAACGACAGCACCCGTTCGTCGGCGGTCGGCATTTGCAACGCATCGAGTTGGCTTTGCAGCAACGACGCGGGCATGTAGTGATTCGGCCGGTTGCGCATGCGCTCGGCCAGCAGTTCGACCGAGCCATGCATGTGAACCAACTGCAGCAACGGACAGCCGCCGCGCAGGATGTCGCGGTAATTGCGCTTGAGCGCCGAGCAGGTCATCACCACACCACCGCCGCCGCCGGCACGGGCCAGTTGCGCAGCGAGGGCGTGAAGCCAGTCGCGGCGGTCGGCGTCGGTAAGTGCAATGCCTGCAGCCATGCGGTCGATGTTGGCTTGCGAATGCAGGCTGTCGCCTTCGACAAATTCCAGATCCAACGCTCGCGCTAGCGGCTCGCCCAAGGTGCTTTTGCCACAGCCGCTGACACCCATCACCACGATGCAGGTTGGCTTGTCGGTTGGCTTCTCGGACATGCGGTCAACCTTTGACCGCGCCAGCCGTGAGCCCGCTGATGATCTGCCGCGCGGCCACGAAGGTGAAGATCAACGGTGGAACCGCAATCAGGCTGCCCATCGCCATGACCTTGCCCCACTCGACACCCAGGTCGGTGATGAACAGCGACGCGGCCACCGGCAGGGTGCGGGTGTGGCGGTCGGTCAGCACCAGCGCCAGGATAAATTCGTTCCACGCGATCCGGAAGGTGAAGATCGAGGCCGCCGCAAGCCCTGGCGCCATCAGCGGCAGCAGCACCTTCGTGAACACCCGCAGCGGACCGCAGCCGTCGATGGCCGCGGCCTCTTCCAGCTCGGCCGGCACCTGCAGCACGAAGCCATAGAGCAGCCAGATCGTGAAGGGCAAGTTCACGGCCACGTACAGCAGCACCAGTCCCCAGAGGCTGTCGACCAGGCCGAAACGGTTCCAGATCATGAAGACCGGAATCGCCATCACCGCCAGCGGCACCGTGCGCAAAAGCAGCGTCGTGTAGGCCACCCCGCTCCGTCCCGGAAAGCGGAACCGCGCCAGACCATAAGCTGCCATGCAGCCCAGCACCAGCGTGATGGCGGTCGAGACAATTCCGACGAACAGGCTGTTGTAGAGATAGCGGTCGAGCTTGTCTTCGACCAGCACCGCACGATAGTTCTCGAGCGTGGGCACGAACAAAAAGTTCAGCGGCTCCGAGAACAACTGAGTCTGCGTGCGCAGACTGGTGGCGAAGATCACCAGGATCGGCGCCAGGCACAGCAACCCGAGCAGGCTCAGCACGCCGTAGTGCAGGCTCGTGATCCACAGTGGGCGACGAAGGGCCATGGCTCAGCGCAGGTCCTGTTTCATGGGGTTGGACAAGCGCAGTGCCGCCCACGACAACGCCACCACCACCACCAGCAGCAGCACCGAGACCGCAGAGGCAACGCCCAGTTGCTGGCCCACGAAGGCGGTCTTGTAGATGTGCATCGAGAGGATTTCAGTGCTGTCGCCCGGCCCGCCGAAGGTCAGCACGTACACCACCTCGAGCACCCGGAAGGCGTCGATGAGCCGCATCATCAGCGTGATCGCGATCACGTTCATGATCATCGGCAGCTTGACCAGGAACGTCATCTGCCACCAGCGCGCGCCGTCGATGTGCGAAGCTTCGATCACAGCACCATCGACGCTGGCCAATGCCGCGACCATCATGATGAAGACAAAGGGCGTCCACTGCCAGATGTCGGCGATGACGATGGCCACGAAGGCGAGCGTGGGGTCGGCCAGCCAGATCTGCGGTTGCAGGCCGACCGCCTTGAAGAGCGCGTTGACGATGCCGAACTGGGCATCGAACAGATAGCGCCACACCAGCCCGACGGCGATCGGCGCGATCATCATCGGCAAGATGAAGATCGTGCGGAAGATGGCCGTGCCGCGCACCGGGTGTTCGAGCGCCAGCGCCAACGCAATGCCCAGGACCATCTCTGCACTGACGCACACCGCCGCAAACAGCAACGTGGTCCACAGCGAAGACCAGACCCGGGCGTTGTTGAAGGCCTCGATGAAATTGTCGAGGCCCACGAAGCGCGCATCGGCCCACGGCGTGCCCAGACTCCACTGGTACAAACCGAGTTGGAAGGCGCCGACCACCGGGTACAGACAGGCAGCAGCCATAACGAGCGCTGCCGGACCCAGATAGACCAGTGGAACCCAGCGCGGTGTTCTCACGGCATCGTCGTCCTGGCATGCACCTGTTGCCGCGCTCGGGGATCAGACCTTGTAGCCGGCATCGCGCATGATCTGCGTCACTTGCGGCACCAGGTCGTTCAGCGCGGCTTCCGCGGTCTTCTTGCCGGTCAGGGCTTCGGAGATGCCGATGCCCAGGGCCTGGACATTGATCTTGTCCCACACCGGAATGATCGGCCGCCAGTCGGGTGCCGAGTACTTCAGCGCTTCCTTGAAGACGATGAACTCGGGGTACTGGCGCACCAGTTCGGCATCGCCGAGCGTGGAATTGCGCATCGGCGCCCCCCCCAGCCGCGTCACGGCCTTGTCCTGCTGTTTCGATGTCAGCCATTGCATCAGCAGGAATCCGGCATCGCCGTTCCTGGCGTTCTTGGGGATCGTGAGCCCCAGGCCACCCGACTGCGACGCACGCTTGACACCGGCCGGGTGCAGGGCCCAACTGACCTTGCCGACCACGCGGCTGCGCGCCGGGTCGGCGATCACGCCCGCAAGCGAGGTCGAGTCCAGATACATCGCCGCCTGGCCTTGCAGGAAAGCGGTGTTGGCTTCGCCCTGCCCATAGCCCGGGATGCCGGCCGGCCCTGTGGCGACCACCTCCTGCAGGAACTTCAGGGCCTCGACGCCGCGCGCATCGTTGAAGCGCGGCTTCCACTGGTCGTCGAACACGGCACCGCCCAGCGGATTCAAGTGCAGCAGCCAGGCATGCACGCACTGGTGCCCGGCCTGCCCGCGCGATGTCAGCGCGCCGATGCCCTCCTTGTCCTTGATGGTGCGCAGCAGCTGGGCGAACTGCTGGTAGTTTTCGGGCGGCTTCAGGTCGTGCTTGGCGAAGATGTCGCGCCGGTAGGCCAGCACCGAGGTCTCGGCACCGTAGGGCAACCCGTAGAGCTTGGCGCCGGGACCGGCCAGGTAGCCCTTGGGGCCGCCGACCAACCCCAGGTTCTCCAGGTAGATCGGAATGATGTCCTTCATGTCGTACGAAGGGTCGGCCAAAGCGGGGTTGCCGAAGTAAGGCGCCAGCGGGCGGATCAGATCCTTGGAGACGTACTCGCCCTTCCACATCACGATGTAGCAGGCCAGGTCGTAGTCGCCCTGGGCCTTGGCCATCTCCAGCAGCTGCTTGTCCTTCAGGCGGCTGATGGCCAGCTTGTCGACATCGACCTTGATACCGGTTTCCTTGGTGAAGTCGGGCAGCAGCTTCTGCATCGCGTCGTAATGCGGATGCGCGGGGATGTTGATGGTGACGGTCTGCCCCGCGTACTTGGCATAGCGGTTCTGTGCGATGGCGCCGCTGACCGGCAGGCCGGCACCGAAGACGGTGAAGGCGGTGCCCTTGACAAAGTTTCTGCGTTGCATGGTGGTACTGCTCCGTGATGGCCGTGGAAAGATGCGGATGGCTCAGCGCTGCACGCCGGTCGGTGCCGGTTCGGGCGAGTGTGTGGCACGCAGGCTGCGGCCGCTGTCGCGGTCGAAGACATGCAGCTGATCGGGATCGAAATCGAGGCCCACGGTGGCATGCAGCACCGCGTGCGCATCACCCGGCAGCATCGCCGAGACACGCGCGTCGCCCGCCTGTGCGAGGCGGCCGACGATCTGGCTTTCGGTGCCCAGGTACTCGACCACGTCGACCTGCAGCTGCAGTGGCGACTCGGCATTGCCGGCGCGCAGCGCCTGCGGGCGCAGGCCCAGCGTCAATGCCTGGCCCGGTCGGGCCGCGGCAGCGACCCAGTCCGGTGCCGGCCAGGTGCGTCCGTCGCCGACCAGTTGTGCGCGGCCATCGCGACTTTCGCAGCGGGCTTCGAAAAAGTTCATGGTTGGGGTGCCGATGAAGCCGGCCACGAACACGCTGGACGGGCGGGTGAAGACCTCGCTGGGTGTACCCACCTGCTGGATCAGGCCACGGTCGAAGATGACGATGCGCGACGCCAGCGTCATCGCTTCGATCTGGTCGTGGGTGACATAGACGGTGGTCTTGCCGAGCCGCTCGTGCAGGATCGCCAGTTCGGCCCGCATGTGCCCGCGCAGCTTGGCGTCCAGGTTAGACAGCGGTTCGTCGAACAAGAACACCCGAGGTTCGCGCACGATTGCGCGGCCGATCGCCACCCGCTGGCGTTGCCCGCCCGACAACTCTTTGGGCTTGCGTTTGAGCAAGGCCTGCATGTTGAGGATCGTGGCCGCGGCCATCACCTTGGCTTCGATCTCGGCTGCCGGCCGCCCGGCCAGACGCAACGCGAACGACATGTTGGCGGCCACGTCCATGTGCGGGTAGAGCG
>JBDSMV010000149.1:0-12263 GCA_039915715.1 Rubrivivax sp.
TCGGAACGCCGCGCGGGTCTTCGCCGATGCGGCCGCTTTCGTGCGCACCCACCGGGTTGAAGTAGCGCAGGCAGGCGGTCTGCCAACCCGGGTCGGCGGCACCGATGTCGCGCAGGATCTGCTCACCCATCAGCTTGGTCTGGCCATACGGGTTGGTGGCCGACAGCCGCGCGCCTTCGGTGATGGGCAGTGCGTCGGGCTCGCCGTAGACCGTGGCGCTGGAGCTGAAGACGAAACGGCCGACGCCCTGCTGTCGCATGGCGCGGCACACCGTCAGCAAACCGCCGATGTTGTTGGCGTAGTAGTCGAGCGGGCGCGCGGCCGATTCACCCACCGCCTTCAACGCCGCGAAGTGCACCGTGGCGTCGATGCGGTGGCGGCTGAGGACCGTCTGCATCGCCGCTGCGTCACAGACATCGGCCTGCTCGAACACCGGCACCTGCCCCGAAAGCTCCTGCAGACGGTCGAGCACCGCGGCCGAGCTGTTGCTGAAATCGTCGACCCCCACCACCTTGTAGCCAGCGGCCTGCAGGGCGAGCCAGGTGTGCGAACCGATGTAGCCGGTGGCACCGGTCAGCAGCACCGTGGCGGTTGCTGACATCGCGCTCACTGCAGCGTGAGCTGGCCGTAGCAGCTGACGCTGTTGTCCTTCAGATCCCCCGACAACTGCCCGCTGGCATTGCGATTCAAAGTGCCCAGGTCGCAGCCGATGATGGCGTTGCGCAACGGTGCATACCGTGCGCCCAGGCTCAGGTAGGTGTCGCGGTCGCTGCCGCGCAGATCGCTCGCATTGCCTGGGAACAGCGAGCTGTCCAGGGTACGGACCAGTGTGCGCTGGGCATACTGCGCTACCGCGGTGATGCCGATCTTGGCGGTGGCGCTGTATTCGGCCTGAAAGCGCAAGGTGTTGGTGGTTTGTGAATACGCCGAGCGCAGGTCGTTATTGGCGAAGTCGGTGATGGCGTAGTTGTCCTGCCCGGTGTCGCGAGACAGGCGGGTCGTGAAGCTCAACTTGCCGCTCGGCACATAGACCCATCCCAGCGAGCCGGTGACGCCGGAGAAATCGCGTTGCTCGTTCAGGTCGTAGCGGGTCTTGCCGATGCTGACGCGTGCGTCGTAGGTGCTCAGACCCGTGGGAATCACCAATGCGGTCAGGTCCAGGTCCTGGCGCGTGAACTTGTCTTCGATGAAACTGCCGTCGAAGCGTTGGCGAAAGCGTGGGTAGGTGCCTTGCGAGCCGCGCAGGGCGGCACCGAAGTTGCTGGCGGAACTGGGGCGCCAGCGCACCCCCAGCGAGGCCTGGGTCTGGTCGTAGTCACGCGCCCGGATCGCACTCTGTTCCAGCGAATTGCGAACCCGCCGCGCACCAAGGGATCCCTCAAGCGTGTATTGGGTGACGCCGCCGATCGCGACCGTGGCGTTGGCCGCTTGCGCGGTTTCCAGGTTCTTGCGCGACAGCAGGCCGATCTCGGTCAAACCGAAACTGGACAACTGTCGGTTGGCGCTGACCACAACGGTGCCCGAAATGCGGTTGATGGTCGACCAGTCGAGCCCGCCGTTGACGGCATAGCCGGTGTTGTCGAACAGCGTGTTGTTGCGGTAGCGCGTGTACCGCAGGCTCAGGCTGCCGTAGACCCGCTGGCGACCAATCGGCTGGTTCAGACCCGCCAGCAGCGATGTGGTCGACGAGGTGTCCGACTTGCTGTAGCCCGCTGGCACGGCCTGCTCGTTGCCCATCTGCAGCAGGTTGCTCTCATAGGCGATGGCCTGCGATGCGCCGATGTAGTAGGGATTGGGTTCGGCCATCGCCGGGCCGCCGACGGTTGTGACCAGGCCGACCAGCACTCCCACGGACAGCAGTGCATGGCGCGCGCCGGTGACGCCGGGGAAACGCGAGAGCAAAGGCAAGGACAACGGCATGGGCATCCAAGGCGGGCGGGTCATGGTCGGGGCTCCTGCGGTCAGTACGCATTGCGGTCGAAGAACACCAGCTTGATCGTGCGGGCAATGATCTGCAGATCGAGCCCAAGCGTCCAGTTGCGCAGGTATTCCAGATCGTATTCGACGCGTGCCTGCATCTTGTCGATGGTTTCAGTTTCGCCGCGCAGGCCGTGGATTTGTGCCCAACCTGTGATGCCGGGTTTGACCTTGTGGCGCGCCATGTAGGCCTTGATCAGTTCGCGGTAGAGCTGGTTGTGGGCGACCGCATGCGGTCGCGGGCCGACGATGCTCATGCGGCCCTGCAGCACATTGATGAACTGCGGCAATTCATCGAGCGAGGTGCGGCGCAGGAAGGCGCCGAACGGGGTGATGCGGTCATCGCCTTTGCTGGCTTGCCGGACCACATCGCCGTCGTCCTGGGACCGCATCGAGCGAAACTTGTAGACCACGATCTCGCTGCCGTCCAGGCCGTTGCGGCGCTGCTTGAAGATCACCGGCCCCGGGCTGCTGAGCTTGATGCCGACGGCGATCAGCACCAGCAGCGGTGAGATCATCAGCAAGATGAGTGAGGCGAGCACCAAGTCCGAGATGCGCTTGACGAGGCTGTTGGTACCGGTGAAGGGCGTTTCACACAAGCCCACCACCGGCACCCCGTTCATGTCCTGCAGCCGGCCCTGGATGATGCTGATGCCGAACACGTCGGGCACGAAGAACACGCTGGCGGTGGTGCCTTGCAACTGTTCCAGCAACTCGACGATGCGGGGCTGCGAGCCCAGCGGCAGCGTCACATAGACCTCGTGCACGGCATGCGCGGTGATGTAGGCCGCCACCTGCTTCAAGTTGCCGAGCCGCTGCGCGCTGGCTTCGGCATCGACCCGGTCATCGGCGCGGTCGTCGAAATAGCCGAGGAATTCGAGCCCGATGTCGCCGCGCGCCTGAAAGGCCCGCGACACCTTCACCCCCAGTGCGGCGGCACCCACCACCACCGCGGTGCGCCGGTTCTCCGGCCGCGCGGCCATCCGCCGCAGGGCCTTGCGGCCGCTGAAGTAGGCGAACCACTGCAGGGTCGGCGCTGACAGGGCCCAGAACAGCAGCACCTGCGGATCGAACAGGGTCAGACTGCGCGTGGCATAGCCGCACAGGGCCAGGATCAGCAGCAGACTGACCCAAGACATGCCGATGTCGACGGCGGTGTTCAGCGGTCGGTCCCAGAAGCGGTTTCGACCCGGAAACGTGAGCGCGAAGATCAACAGGCACAGCGTCAGGTCGGCGCGGCCGATAGGCTCGTTGCAGGCCTGGGCCGTCAGCAGATAGACCAGCACCGTGATCGACGGCTCCATGAACGCCGCCACCAACGAGGTCACCGATTGCGGCGCGCTGTAGAAGGTTCGCTTGTAGCCTCGGTCTTCGAACATGGGTCGGCGGTGAGGGAAGGCCGCGGCAGGCCGGTCAAGCGGCGGCGGGCAGTCGGGGACAACCGCGAATTCTCGCCGATGCGCATCCATTCAAGCGCACTGCGCAGCCCGTGCCCACACGGGTCCGAGCGGTCGGGCTCCCTAGAATGGGCAAATGCTGCACAGTTTCAATTTGTTGCTCGCCCCCGCGGTTGCGGAACGGTTGACGTTGGTCTTGAACCACGTACTGGGCGGCGAACCCGCGGCCACCGCACGCTTGCGACCGCACACGGGCGCCCGCATCGAGCTGGTCTTGCAAGACTGGCCCAAGCTGCTGCCGAACCCGCCGGTGCTGGCCTGGACCGTGACCCCGGCCGGGCTGCTGCAGTGGTGTGGGCCGGACCCCCTTCCCGCCGTGCGACCGGCTGCGTTCGGCGATGCGGCCGATGCAACCACCGACGACAGCGGGCTGCGCGTGCGGCTCGACGCATCGAACCCGGCGCGGCTGCTGGCGCGTTTCGTCGCCGGTGAGCCCGCCCCACTGCAGATCGATGGCAACGCGCGGCTGGCTGGCGACGTCAACTGGCTGATCCAGAACCTGCGCTGGGACGTGGCCGGCGACCTCGAGCGCCTTTTCGGCCCAATGTTGGGCCACCAGTTGCACCAGATCGGATCGGCGCTGGCCAAGGGGCTGCGTTCGGCGTCGAAGCTGGCCGCGCGGGGGGCTGCCGAGGCCAGCCAGCGCCTGCGCCCGCGCGGCATGTGAGGCCCGTCTTCACTGCCATTCGCGGCAAACGCGGCGCTTGTACCGCCGGCTGCGCTGCCGGGGTGCGCCGATGAAGTACATCGGCCGCCTGATCTTCATCATCATCACCGTGCTGCGCTTCGGCCTGGACGAAGTGGCGTTGTCGGCCTTCAAGCAGACCTGGGTGCGCGGGCTCGTGCGGCTGGTGACGGTCGGTCGCAAGCTGGACGCCCCACGGGGGGTGCGACTGCGGCAGGGGCTCGAGCGCCTGGGGCCGATCTTCGTCAAGTTCGGCCAGGTGCTGTCGACCCGGCGCGACCTGATCCCGCATCACATTGCCGACGAGCTGGCAAGGCTGCAGGACAACGTGCCGCCGTTTCCCGCCGCGGTTTCGCGGACGTTGATCGAGCGCGCCTTCGGCCGCAGCATCGAGGACATCTTCAAGAGTTTCGATGCCGAGCCAGTGGCCAGTGCGTCGATTGCCCAAGTGCACTTTGGCGTGCTGAAAGACGGCCGCGAAGTAGCGGTCAAGGTGCTGCGGCCGGGCATGCTGGCGATCATCGACCAGGACCTGAGCCTGCTGCACACGATCGCGCGCTGGGTCGAGCGGCTTTCATCGGACGCCAAGCGCTTGAAGCCGCGCGAAGTGGTGGCCGAATTCGACTACTACCTGCACGACGAACTGGACCTGGTGCGTGAGGCCGCCAACGCCGCGCAGCTGCGCCGCAACATGCAGGGCCTGGACCTGGTGATGGTGCCCGAGATGGTGTGGGAGTGGTGCACCCAGACGGTGATCGTGATGGAGCGCATGCGCGGCGTGCCGATCAGCCAGACCACGCGCCTGACCGATGCCGGCGTCGACCTGACCAAGCTGGCGCGCGACGGCGTGACGATCTTCTTCACCCAGGTGTTTCGCGACGGCTTCTTTCATGCCGACATGCACCCGGGCAACATCCTCGTCAGCCTCGACCCGCAAACCTTCGGTCGCTACATCGCGCTCGACTTCGGGATCATCGGCACCCTGACCGAGATCGACAAGGAGTACCTGGCCTACAACTTCATCGCGTTTTTCAGGCGGGATTACAAAAGGGTCGCAGAACTTCACATCGAAAGCGGCTGGGTGCCGCCGCACACCCGGGTCGATGCGCTCGAGTCCGCGATCCGCTCGGTGTGCGAACCGCAGTTCGACCGGCCGCTGCGCGAGATCTCGCTCGGGCAAGTGCTGCTGCGGTTGTTCCAGATCTCGCGCCGCTTCAATGTCGAGATCCAGCCGCAACTGGTGCTGCTGCAGAAAACGCTGTTGAACATCGAGGGCCTGGGCCGTGACCTGGACCCCGAACTCGATCTGTGGACCACGGCCAAGCCGTTCCTGGAGCGCTGGATGCACCAGCAGGTGGGGCTCAAGGGCCTGATCGAACGCCTGGCGCGAGAAGCGCCGCGCTATGCCCAGATGCTGCCCGAGCTGCCGCGCCTGCTTCATCAGACCCTGTTGAACCAGGCGCATCCAGCCGAAAGCCCGGCCTTCAGGGCGCTGCTGGCCGAACAGCGCAAGACCCGGCGCCTGCTGCAGGCACTGCTGTGGCTGCTGGTCGGCTTCATCGGCGGGTTGCTGCTTGCCAAACTGCTGGTGCCACTGCTCGGTTAGCAGCGGACGCAACCTATACTTGCGGGTTTTCCCCGTTTCAGCCACCTCGGACACGCCATGCCCATCTACGCCTACCGCTGCGCCGCTTGCGGACACGCGAAAGACGTACTGCAAAAGATCTCGGATCCGTTGCTGACCACATGCCCGGTCTGCGGCGCCGAGGCCTTCGCGAAACAGGTCACGGCCGCGGGCTTTCAGCTCAAGGGCTCTGGCTGGTATGTCACCGACTTCCGCGGCGGCAATTCGAAGGGTGCGGGCAAGGCCGACGACAAGGGCGATGGCAACGCCGACAAGTCCGACAGCACGTCCGATGGCAAGTCCGACAGCAAGACGGACGGCAAGGCAGAAACCAAGAGCGACTCGAAGTCGTCTGCCAGCGATGCCAAGTCGTCGTCCGGCGCCGGCTCTGAGTCGTCGTCGTCCAGGTCCGATGCGTCTTCGAAGTCGGCAGCGCCGGCACCGGCGCCTGCTGCATCGCCTGCCGCACCTGCGCCCCCGCCGGCCGGCAAGGCCTGAGCCGCTGCAGCAGACCGGACTGGACTCGACGTGAAGCGCTACCTGATTGCCGGGCTATTGGTCTGGCTTCCGCTCGCGATCACGATCGGGGTGTTGTCGTGGCTGCTGGGATCGATGGACTCGGTGTTCGCGAGCCTGCTGTCGGCATCGCAGACCGTCCTGCCGGCGTCGGCCGCCGACCACATCGAGCAGCTGCGTCGGGTTCCCGGTCTGGGCGTTCTGGCGCTCGGTTTGTTGCTGTTGCTGACTGGCATCTTTGTCACCAACATCTTCGGCCAGTGGGCAGTCCGCCAGTGGGACCGGCTGATGGGCAAAATCCCCATCGTCAAGTCGATCTACAACTCGGTCAAGCAGGTTTCCGACACGCTGTTCTCTTCCAACGGCAATGCGTTTCGTGAAGCGGTGCTGGTGCAATACCCGCGTCAGGGTTCGTGGACGATTGCCTTCGTCACGGGCCGCCCGGGTGGCGAGGTGGCGGCGCGGTTGCCGGGCGACCATGTCAGCGTCTATGTGCCGACCACGCCCAACCCCACATCGGGCTTCTTCCTGATGATGCCGCGCGCCGACGTGCTGGAATTGCAGATGAGTGTCGACGCGGCCCTGAAGTATGTGATCTCGATGGGCGTGGTGGCGCCGGGTGCGCCTGCGCCCATGCCGCCGCTTCCGCGGGTTCGTCCGGGAAGCGTGACGCTGCCTGCGCCGGTCACTGACGCGCCGGTCGCGCCGGTGCGAAATTGACGGGGCTGGCCGGCCTGGCAGCCGACCAGTCCTGACGGGCGCGCCACCGGCGCCGACCCGCTGCGGGTCGCGAGCGGCTCGAGCGCAAGATCGCCGCAACCCCGCCGCCATCGTGCTGTCCGACCCCTAGCGCCGCGTTGCGCGCGCTGCATCCCCGATCCTTCGATCGTTCCCCGATTCGACTGGAGTGACTTGATGAGAACCACCTACTGCGGCCTTGTCAGCGAACAGCTGATGGACCAGACCGTGACCCTGATGGGCTGGGCCCACCGCCGCCGCGACCATGGCGGCGTGATCTTCATCGACCTGCGTGACCGCGAAGGTCTGGTGCAGATCGTCTGCGACCCCGACCGCGCCGAGACCTTCGCCGTTGCCGAGGACGTCCGCAACGAGTTCTGCCTCAAGGTGGTCGGCAAGGTGCGTGCGCGCCCGGCCGGTACCGAGAACGCCGGACTCACCAGCGGCAAGGTCGAAGTGCTGTGTCACGAGCTGGAAGTGCTCAACGCCAGCGTAACGCCGCCGTTTCCGCTCGACGACGAAAACCTGTCGGAAACCGTGCGCCTGACGCACCGCGTGCTGGACCTGCGGCGCCCGCAGATGCAGAAGAACCTGCGCCTGCGCTACCGCGTGGCGATCGAGGTGCGCAAGTTTCTGGACGAGCTGGGTTTCATCGACATCGAAACGCCGATGCTGACCAAGAGCACCCCCGAAGGCGCGCGCGACTACCTGGTGCCGAGTCGCGTGCACGACGGCCAGTTCTTTGCGTTGCCGCAGAGCCCGCAGCTCTTCAAGCAGTTGCTGATGGTGGCGGGCTTCGACCGCTACTACCAGATCGTCAAGTGCTTCCGCGACGAGGACTTGCGGGCCGACCGCCAGCCCGAGTTCACGCAGATCGACATCGAGACCTCGTTCCTGGGCGAGGTCGAGATCCGTGAGATCACCGAAGCGATGGTCCGCAAGGTATTCGAGACCACGCTCGGGGTCGACCTGCCGCCGTATGCCGAGCTGAGCTATGCCGATGCGATGCACCGCTATGGCTCCGACAAGCCCGACCTGCGCGTGATGCTCGAGCTGACCGAGCTGACCGACGCGATGACCACGGTCGACTTCAAGGTCTTCTCGGGGCCGGCCAACGCCAAGGGCGGGCGCGTGGCAGCGTTGCACGTTCCGGGTGGTGCCGAAATCAGCCGCGGCGAGATCGACGCCTACACCGAGTTCGTCAAGATCTACGGTGCCCGCGGCCTGGCCTGGATCAAGGTCAACGACATCACCAAGGGCCGTGACGGACTCCAAAGCCCGATTGTCAAGAACCTGCACGACGAAGCGCTGGCTGCGGTGCTGCAGCGCACGGGCGCAGCCAACGGCGACCTGATCTTCTTCGGTGCCGACAGCGCCAAGGTCGTCAACGATGCGATCGGTGCTTTGCGTCTGAAGGTCGGCCTCAGCGAATTCGGCCGCACCCATGGCCTGTTCGAAGACCGCTGGGCGCCGTTGTGGGTGGTCGACTTTCCGATGTTCGACTACGACGACGACGCCAAGCGCTGGAACGCCGTGCACCACCCGTTCACCGCACCGAAGGACGGCCACGAAGACCTGATGGAGTCGGACCCCGGCGCTTGCGTGGCCAAGGCCTACGACATGGTGCTCAACGGCTGGGAGATCGGTGGTGGCTCGGTGCGCATCCACCGCGCCGAGGTGCAGGCCAAGGTTTTCGACGCACTGAACATCTCGCCCGAGGAACAGCAGCTGAAGTTCGGTTTCCTGCTGGACGCATTGCAGTACGGCGCGCCACCGCACGGCGGCCTGGCGTTCGGCCTTGACCGCATCGCGACCTTGATGACCGGGGCGGAGAGCATCCGCGACGTGATCGCATTCCCGAAGACGCAGCGCGCGCAATGCCTGCTGACGGGCGCACCGGGGGTCGTCGATGAAGCGCAGTTGCGGGAGCTGCACATCCGGCTGCGGAACTCGGGGGCGACGGCGGGTTGAGAAACCGCGGGTGTTCGGCGCGGCAGGCGGTGCAATGACTGGCTAAAGTAGCCATCCCCGCTCTCTAGAAACCGCTTTTATGGAAGTCACCGCCACCGAAGCCAGGAACCAAATCGGGCAGGTGTCGGCAGGCTGCAGGCAAGCGCCGGTGTTCATTGGCAAAGGACTGGGTCGAGGGCTGCAACGCCAGAGCAATTTGCGCTCGCACCCGCAGACGCGCTGGTTTGCGCATGAAACCGCGCCGATCCTGGCTCGTGCGTCGGCCAGGCCGGCGGCGAGTCTGCGGGCCGACAGCCGCTGCATCGTCGACGCGCTGCACGCGGCCATCGTCGGTGTCTGATCCCGCGACCGGTCGACCCTTGACCCCCTACAAAATCCCGCGCTCGGTGCTGGTGGTGATCCACACACCCGACCTGCAGGTGCTGCTGCTGGAGCGCGCCGGCGAGCGTGGCTTGTGGCAGAGCGTGACCGGATCGCTGGACAGCGAAGACGAGATGCTGGCGCTGACTGCGCGCCGCGAGGTGCTGGAAGAAACCGGCATTGCCGACGGCATGCTGCACGACTGGCACACCGTCAACGATTACGAGATCTGGCCGCAGTGGCGCCAGCGCTATGCACCGGGAGTTTTGCGCAACTCCGAGCATGTGTTCGGCCTGACGGTGGCACCAGGTACACCGGTGGTGCTGAGTCCGAGGGAACACCAGGCCCTCGTGTGGCTGCCCTGGCAAGACGCCGCGGCACGGTGCTTCTCGCCCAGCAATGCCGAAGCGATCCGCCAGTTGCCGCGGCTGGCCACCGCCGGTGCCGTCCTTGCCTGATGGCAGCACACCACCCTCTCCATCTCGATCTCCACACCCTGACCCCATGACCGGATTGAATCCTTTGCAGTCGAGTTTGATGCCGCCCTACACGGGCTCTGGCGCGTTGCGCGTGGCCACCTACAACATCCACAAAGGTGTGCGCGGCATGGGCCCGCGCAAGCGGCTCGAGATTCACAACCTGGGGCTGGCGGTCGAGGCGTTCGATGCCGATCTGGTGTTCCTGCAGGAAGTGCGGCTGTTCCACACCCGCGAAGCGCGGCGCTTCGACCACACCCACTTCGGCTGGCCGGCGCAGGGGCAGGCCGACTATCTGGCGCCCGAAGGGTATGACGTCGCCTACCGCACCAATGCCGTCACGCGCGGCGGCGAGCATGGCAACGCGCTGCTGTCGCGCTGGCCGATCGGCGACGTGGGCCATCACGATGTCAGCGACCACCGTTTCGAGCAGCGCGGCCTGCTGCATGTGCCCGTGGCGTGGAACGGCCTGTCGATCCATGCGGTGGTGGTGCACTTCGGCTTGTCTCACAACAGCCGCGTGCGGCAGGTGCAGCGGCTCGCAAAATTCGTTCGCGAGCAGGTGCCGACCGATGCCCCACTGGTGGTGGCTGGCGACTTCAACGATTGGGGTGAACGGCTGGACTTTCCGATGCGGGAACTGGGTTTGTCGCGCGCGTCGGCTCCCGGTGCCCACCGCGGCGCCTGCAACACCTTCCCGTCGCTGGCGCCGGTGTTTGCGCTGGACCGTTTCTACCTGCGCGGGCTCAGCTGCCGCTCGACCATGGTGCCGCGGGGCATCACCTGGGCCCGCATGTCGGACCACCTGCCACTGGTGGCTGAACTCGAGCCGGACTGAATGTCCGCGTCGGATCTGGCCAAGTTCAAGTCGTGGGCCTCGGTGCCGTCGCCGCGGTTCATCGGTGGCAACCAGGTCGACCTGCTGCGCGGCGGCGACGAGCTGTTTCCGCGCATGCGCGCCGCCATCGACCAGGCCCGGTCCGAGGTCTGGCTGGCCAGCTACATCTTTCATGACGACCCCGCTGCCAACGCGATGGCAATGGCGCTGTGCAGCGCCGCAGCGCGCGGCGTGGACGTGCATGTGGTGGTCGACGGCTTCGGCAGCCGCACCACGCTGGCGGCGGTGCGCGACCTGTTCGCCGGCAGCGGCGTGCAGGTGGAAGTGTTTCGCCCGCTGGACCGCTGGTACTCCTGGCTGCAACCGGGCCAGTTGCGACGCATGCACCACAAGCTGTGCGTGTGCGACATGGCGGTTGCCTTCGTCGGTGGCATCAACATCATCGACGACCGCCACGATCCGAACCACGGCTGGTCGGACGCGCCACGTCTGGACTTCGCGGTGCAGTTGAGCGGGCCGCTGGCGCAGTCGGTGCACGACACCGCGCGTGCGATGTGGGCGCGAGCCCACATGGCGCGCGCGTGGCGGCGCGAAATCAAGGCGCTGGCCCGCAGCGAGCACCCGGTGGCTGAAACCATCGACCTGGTGCGGCAGATGCGCAGCCGCAGCAGCCAGGGCACCGAGCCGGCGGTGGTGCCGGTGCGGGCGGCATTCCTGGTGCGCGACAACCTGCGCCAGCGCCGCACCATCGAACGCAGCTATGTCGAAGCCATTCGCCGCTCTCGCGTGCGGGTCGACATCGCCGTGCCGTACTTCTACCCCGGCCGCAGCTTTCGCCGGGTGTTGCGCGCGTCAGCCAAACGTGGCGTGCAGGTGCGGCTGCTGTTGCAGGGCCGCATCGACTACCGGATTGCAGCGATGGCGGCGCGCGCGCTGTATGACGAGCTGCGGGGCCACGGGGTGCGCATCTATGAATACACGCCTGCGTTCCTGCATGCCAAGGTGGCGGTGGTTGATGGGGAATGGGCGACGGTGGGCAGTTCCAACATCGACCCGCTGTCGCTGCTTTTGAACCTGGAAGCCAATGTGATGGTGCGCGACACCGGTTTCGCAGCGGCGTTGACAGCGCAGTTCGAACAGGCCTACGCGGTGGCGACCGAAGTGATGCCGGTGAGCAGCGGCAGAGGCTGGCGCAGCTGGCTCAACCGCGGTGCCGTGGCCTGGATCGCCAATGTCTACATGCGCGTGGCGGGGATCACGGGAAGGTATTAGACGTGCCCCCACGCTCGCTTTCGCTTGCTGCCCCGCATTTACGAATGCCCGGGGGCGCGCGCCTGCGGCACGGCGAAGCCGCGGAATGACGCCCCCACGCTCCCTGTCGGTCGCTGCCCCCCGAGGGGGCGCGCGCCTGCGGCCCGGCGAAGCCGGTTCCGCGGCTCCTCTTGGTCATCGTGGGGTCTTGGCGTACTCGCGCAGTATTTGAACGACATGAACGCGCTCGCCGATACCGACGACCTGATCGTGCAGACCGCGCAGGGGTTGTATTGCCCGGCTGGCGACTTTCACATCGATCCCTGGCGGCCTGTCGCTCGGGCGGTGGTCACGCATGCGCATGCCGACC
>JBDSMV010000439.1:0-18726 GCA_039915715.1 Rubrivivax sp.
AGCAAGGTATCGAGGAAAAGAGATTTCATGTCCGCCACCACCACCCCAGACGGCCATGCGCCGCACTATTACATTCCGGCACCTTCGCGCTACCCGGTGCAGGTCGCTGTCGGCATGCTTTTGGTCATCTTCGGCGCCGGGCAGTGGGTCAACGGCCATGGCTGGGCGGCTTATGTTCTGTTGGCCGGGGTCGTGATCTGGCTCGCGGTGCTGTTCCAGTGGTTCCGCGTGGCTGTGGGAGAAAGCGAAGGCGGTTTGTATTCGGACCGCATCGACGTGTCGTACCGCTGGAGCATGAGCTGGTTCATCTTCAGCGAGGTGATGTTCTTCGCCGCTTTCTTCGGCGCGCTGTACTGGGCGCGGGTGCATTCGGTGCCGATGCTCGGCAACCTGGATCACCAGGTGTTGTGGCCCGACTTCAAGGCCGTCTGGCCCAGTGCCGGCCCCGGCATCACCGCATCGCCTGCCGACACCATCGAGCCCTTCCTGCGCGTCGGCCCGTGGCCGTTGCCGACCATCAACACCGCGCTGCTGCTGACATCGGGCGTGACCCTGACCATCGCCCACCATGCGCTGGTCGCGGGCCACCGCGCCAAGACGATCCTCTGGATGTGGATCACGGTCGCGCTCGGCGCCACCTTCGTCGGCGTGCAGGCCTATGAATACCACCACGCCTACACCGAACTGAACCTGAAGCTGTCCTCGGGCATCTTCGGCTCGACCTTCTTCATGTTGACTGGTTTCCACGGGTTCCATGTGTTCATCGGCATGTTGATGCTGACCTTCATCACGCTGCGGCTGATGAAGGGCCACTTCACGCCCGAACGCCATTTCGGCTTCGAAGGCGCGGCGTGGTACTGGCATTTCGTCGACGTTGTGTGGCTGGGCCTGTACGTGGTGGTGTACTGGCTCTGAGCCGTTCCTGCGCGCTGCCGACGAACGCCGCCCCGAGCGGCGTTCGTCGCTTCAGGGCGCCGCTGGAGCCTCGCGAGCGGATCAGGAACCGACCGGCAAGCCGGTGGGTCGAAGCCAGCCCATGTACCAGCTCAGCAGGATGAACAGGAACAACGCCACCGACAGCGCCACCCGCAGCGCCAACGCGTTGGCCATGCGGTTGTTTCGGCCGTCGGCACTGCGACCCTTGCGCAACATGAACACGCCGGCGCCGGCCAGGGCACACAACACCGCAATCAACATGCCGACGATGATGAATTTCATCGGCGTGGATTATCGGTGCGGGCTGTTCCCGACATGCTGAAGCGGTCACGCACCGTGGTGCTGCTGGCGGCCGTGGTCGGCGCCGCGCTGACGGCGCGCCTCGGCATCTGGCAACTGGACCGTGCGGCGCAGAAGATTGCCTGGCAGACCTCCGAACGCGAACGGGCGGCACTGCCGGCGCTGGATCTGCAGACCCTGCCGCGCAGCGCGGCAGCCGTGACCGCTGAGGTGCACCGGGCGGTAACACTGCAGGGCCGTTGGTTGGCAGCGCGCACGGTCTACCTGGAAAATCGCCAGATGCGCGATGTGCCGGGCTTCTATGCCGTGACGCCACTCCAGTTGGCCAGCGGCGAGGCGGTTCTGGTGCAGCGCGGTTGGCTGCCGCGCGACCCGATGGACCGCACGCGCATCGTGGCTGCGGCAGCGCCCGAAGGTGCGGTGCAGGTGCAGGGCCGCATCGCCACCCGGCCTGCGCGGTTGGTCGAGCTCGGCGCGGCTGCCCCGGGGCCCATCCGGCAAAATCTCGCCATCGACGCCTATGCACTCGAAACCGGCCTGCCGCTGTTGCCGCTGCTGGTGATCCAGCAGGATGCTGCTGACATCAGCCCCGACGGTCTGCTGCGCGACTGGCCCGAGGTGGCATCCGGCGTGCACAAGCACTATGGTTATGCCTTCCAGTGGTTTGCGCTGAGTGCGCTGATCGTCGGCCTGACCGCCTGGTTTCAGTTTATCCGTCCCCGCTTGCAGCCCCGCCATGTCGTTGCCTGATTCGACACGTATTCCCGCCGGCTCTGCAGTTGCAGACGAAGCCATCGGCCTGACCGTGCACCGCATGCCCGAGCCGAATCTGTCCGACCCTGCGCTGGCTGCGCGCCGCACACGCGCCGGCCGCCTGAAGATGCTGCTGGTGCTGGCCGTGTGCGCCGCGCCGGTGGTGGCGTCGTATCTCACCTATTTCGTGATCCGGCCTGACGGCCGCACCACCAACTACGGCGCGTTGATCCAGCCCACCCGCGGCCTGCCGGCCGAGCTGCCGCTGCACGCGCTCGACGGATCGGCGGTGGCGTCGGCCTCGCTGAAGGGGCAGTGGCTGTTGGTGGCGGTCGGCCCGTCGGCCTGTGGTGGGGCGTGCGAGAAACGCCTGTACATGCAGCGCCAGCTGCGCGAAATGCTGGGTCGCGAAAGCGACCGCATCGACAAGCTCTGGTTGATCACCGATCAAGGACCGCTGGAGCCCAAGTTGCGCGAGGCCACCGACGCCGGCGCGGCAGTCACGCGACTGCGGGTCGACTCGAGGGCGCTGGCGGCCTGGCTGGCGCCGGCTGCCGGCCATGCGCTCGAAGACCACCTCTACCTGATCGACCCGATGGGCGAATGGATGATGCGCATGCCCGCCGATGCCGACCCGGCCAAGGTCAAGCGCGACCTCGACCGGGTGCTGCGCGCATCGGCGTCCTGGGACACGCCGGGCCGCTGAGCCGCAAGCCCCGTGCGACCATGAACCCGCATGACCTGATCGACCTGGCACCGGCGCTGCGCCTGCTGCTGCTGGCGCTGGTGCTGGCATTGCTGCCGCTGTCGTGGGTGTGGCTGCGGCAGCGCGGTGCCGACACCCGCACGCGGCTGGCGGCGTTGACAGCGTTGACGTTGTTCCTGACCTTCGACCTGATCGTCTTCGGCGCCTTCACGCGGCTGTCAGACTCCGGGCTGGGTTGCCCCGACTGGCCGGGCTGCTACGGCGAGATGAGCCCGTTCGCCGCGCGGGCCGACATCGACGCTGCACAAGCGTCCGCCAGTGGCGGCCCAGTGACATGGGGCAAGGCCTGGATCGAGATGATCCACCGCTACCTGGCGATGACGGTGGGGGTGCTGATCCTGGTGATCGCGGCAGTGTCCTGGCGCGAGCGCTTCGGAGATCGCAGGCGGGATCGCAAACCCATTCACGATTGCGACTCCGGTCACGACCGGCTGCCGCTCTCTCCCTGGTGGCCCACCGCCGCCCTGTTGTGGGTGATGGTGCAGGGCGCCTTCGGCAAGTACACGGTGACGTTGAAGCTGTATCCGGCGGTGGTCACCGCGCATCTGTTGGGTGGGTTGCTGTTGCTGGCATTGCTGGCACTGCAGCATGCGGCGTTCCAAGCGCCGCTGGCCGCGGCCGACCCCCCATTGCCGCAACGGCTGCGCGCTCTGGCGCTGGCTGCGATGGCCGCATTGGTGGTTCAGATCGCGCTCGGCGGTTGGGTCAGCACCAACTATGCGGTGCTGGCGTGCACCGGGTTTCCGACTTGCAACGGGCAATGGAGGCCGCAGACGGATTTCGCGGCCGGCTTCACCCCGTTGCGTGAACTCGGACGGGCGGCGCATGGCGGGGTGCTGCAGTTCGACGCGCTGGTGGCGATCCACATGGCGCACCGGCTGTTCGCGGTGGTGGCGACGGCCCTTTTGGCCACGCTGTCATGGAAGCTTTGGCGCAGCGCCGGCGCGGCGCCGCGCCGCTTCGGCGCCGCGCTCGGATGGCTGCTGTTCGCGCAGCTCGCGTCCGGACTGTCCAACGTGGTGCTGGGGTGGCCGCTGGTGGCCGCGTTGGCGCATGCTGCCGGCGCGGCGGCGTTGGTGCTGACGATGGTGCTGTTGCTGGCGCTTGGACGTGCAGGCCAGGTAGGCAGTGTGGAACCGCTGCCAACCGGTACGCCAGCGACGCGCGCGCTCGCTGCTGGCGGGCGACCAGAGCGTGCTGCCTAGAATCGAATCCGATCGATCCCATGGCTGAAACCCTCGCTGCCTCCCGACCCGCCGCGTCCCGCTTCGGTCAGTTCTATGCGCTGACCAAGCCACGCGTGGTGCAGCTGATCGTGTTCTGCGCGCTGATCGGCATGCTGCTGGCCGAGCCGGGCTGGCCCGACTGGCTGCGGGTGGGCACCGCCTCATTCGGCATCTGGCTGGTGGCGAGCGCAGCCGCCGCCTTCAACTGCCTGGTCGAGCAGCAGATCGACCGCCGCATGGCGCGCACCGCATGGCGGCCCAGCGCCAGGGGCCAGATCAGCAGCCTGCAGACGCTGGTGTTTTCAGCGCTGCTGTGCGCGGCCGGCAGCGCGGTGTTGTACCTGTGGATCAACCCGCTGACGATGTGGCTGACCTTTGCCACCTTCGTCGGCTATGCGGTGGTCTACACGGTAGTGCTGAAGCCGATGACGCCGCAGAACATCGTCATCGGCGGTGCCTCGGGTGCGATGCCACCGGTGCTGGGCTGGGCCGCGATGACGGGCGAGGTCGGGGCGCAGGCGATCTGGCTGTGTCTGATCATCTTCCTGTGGACGCCGCCGCACTTCTGGGCTCTGGCGCTGTACCGGGTCGAGGACTATCGCAAGGCCGGCTTGCCGATGCTGCCGGTGACGCACGGCTCCGAATTCACTCGGTTGCAGGTGCTGCTGTACACGATCGTGCTGTTCGCGGCCACGTTGCTGCCCTTCGTGTTCAGAACCAGCGGGCCGATCTATCTGGCAGCAGCGCTGGTGCTGGGCATCATGTTCACGGGCTACGCCTGGCGGCTGTGGCGCAACTACAGCGACGCGCTGGCCCGCCAGACCTTCAAATTCTCGATCTGGCACCTGTCGCTGCTGTTCGCGGCGCTGCTGGTCGACCACTACCTGAGCCCATGGTTGTTCCCCACTCTCTACTGAACCTGCGGTTCGCCGCCGCGACCGTTCTGGCCTGCATCGCTCTCACAGGTTGCGGCAAGACCGACGCTGTCAAAGCCGAAGCCTTCAAGGCCATCGACATCACCGGCGCGCCGTATGCGCAGCAGCTGGAACTGCCGGATACCGAGGGCAAGCCGCGCACGTTGGCCGACTTCAAGGGCAAGGTCACGGTGGTGTTCTTCGGCTTCACGCAATGCCCCGATGTCTGCCCCACCACGCTGCTCGAATTGGCGCAAGCCAAGAAGGCGCTGGGTCCCAACGGCGACCGCGTGCAAGGCGTGTTCGTGACCGTCGACCCCGAGCGCGACACGCCCGAGGTGCTGAAAGCCTATGTCGACAACTTCGCGTCCGGCATCGTGGCCTTGCGCGGCACGACAGCAGAAACGGCTGCGGCGGCCAAGGGCTTCAAGGTCTACTACGCCAAGGTTCCGGGTGAGGCTGCCGGCAGCTACACGATGGATCACACGGCCGGCAGCTACGTCTTCGACGCCAAGGGCAAGGTGCGGCTGTTCACCCGCTATGGCACCGGTGCCGGGGTCGGCGACCTGGTGCACGACCTCAAGATCCTGCTGGCAGAGCCCGCGGCCTGAGGCAGCGGCTCCCAGACCGACGGCAGCATGTTGAAAGGTTAGAAACGAGCGGAGCCAGCAATGCCGACCCCGCTTGGTTCAAGACGAAAACGCCGCGCTCAGTCGGTTTCCAGCGCCTTGCGCATCTTCTTCAACGCTGCCACCTCGATCTGGCGGATGCGTTCGGCGCTGACGCCGTACACCGTTGCCAACTCGTGCAGCGTCATGCCACCCGATGCGTCGTCGTTGACATTCAACCAGCGTTCTTCGACCACGCGGCGGCTGCGTTCGTCCAGCACCCCGAGCGCCTGCCCGATGCCGTCACTGGAAAGCCAGTCGCGGTGGCGCGACTCCAACTGCCGGGTCGGCTCGCTGGCCTCGTCGGCGAGGTAGGCGATCGGGCCGAAGCCTTCTTCGCCGTCGTCGGTCTGCGGCTCCAGCGCCACGTCGCCGCCCGACAGCCGCATTTCCATCTCGACCACTTCTTGCGGCTTGACATTCAGCTGGCGCGCCATCGTATCGACTTCATCAGGTGTCAAGGTGTTGCGGTGCGAGTCGTTGTCACCGGCCCGGCTCTTGAGGCCCTGCTTCATCGAGCGCAGGTTGAAGAAAAGCTTGCGCTGCGACTTGGTGGTGGCCAGCTTGACCATGCGCCAGTTCTTCAGCACGTACTCGTGGATCTCGGCCTTGATCCAGTGCAGCGCATAGCTCACCAGCCGCACACCCTGCTCGGGGTCGAACCGGCGCACCGCTTTCATCAAGCCGACATTGCCCTCCTGGATCAGGTCGCCCTGCGGCAGGCCGTAGCCCAGATACTGACGCGACACCGACACCACCAGGCGCAGGTGCGACAGCACCAACTGTCCGGCCGCCTGCACATCGCCATCGTCGCGCAGCCTGCGCGCGAGGTCGGTTTCCTGACCAGGGGTCAGCATCGGCATGCGGTGCACGGCCGAGACATAGGCGTCCAGATTGCCGAGCGACGGCACCATCGACCACGGGTCGCGCAGCGCCAGCGCAGAGGCGGCGGGGTGGGGTTGGTTCAAGGTGGCAGCAGTCATGGGCGGTCAGACCTTTGTGATCGACAACAGTTCCAGCACTTTAGCACTCTCGATGTGAGAGTGCTTAACTCTCAGGCTGCTCGATCCGAGTCGGCGTGATGTCCGACATGGCTTGCACCGTTGCACTCACATCACGTGAGTGTGTACCAACTTCACAGAGGCTGATCGGGTGGCCCCGCCGCGCGCCGCTTCTGCCAGGCCAGCGCTTCTCCGACGAACCCGCGTCTGAATCCGACCACGCAGACCACGAAGATGCCGCCGATGATCACCGTCACCCAGGAGCCGACGCGGTCGGCCAGGAAGTTCTGCAAGCCGATGACGGTGAAGGCGCCCAGCACCGGCCCGGCAAAGGTACCCATGCCACCCAGCAAGGTCATCAGGATCACTTCACCCGACAGCGACCAGTGCGCATCGCTCAGCGTCGCGAAGCCGAGCACGATGGTTTTCATCGAGCCGGCAAGGCCGGCCAGCGACGCCGAGATCACGAACGCCAGCAACTTGTAGCGACTGACGTCGTAGCCCAGCGAAATCGCGCGCGGCTCGTTCTCGCGGATCGCCTTCAGCACCTGCCCGAAAGGGGAGTGGACGATGCGCACGATCAACAGAAACACCGCGACGAACACCGCCACCACCACGTAGTACAGGGTCAGCGGCTCGCGCAGGTTCAGAAACCCGAACAGCACACCGCGCGGCACGCCCTGAAGACCGTCCTCACCGCCGGTGAAGGGGGTTTGCAGCCAGACAAAGTAAACCATTTGCGCGATTGCCAGCGTGATCATCGCGAAGTAGATGCCCTCGCGCCGGATCGCGATTGCACCCACCAGCAGCCCCAGCAGGCCCGCGCAGGCGGTGCCCGCCAGGATGCCGAGTTCGGGAGGCACGCCTGCACTGCGCACCAGCCAGCCGGTGCCATAGGCGGCTGCTCCCAGAAACGCCGCATGGCCGAACGACAGCAGCCCGGTGTAGCCCAGCAGCAGGTTGAAGGCGCAGGCGAAGATCGCAAAGCACAGCGCCTTCATCATAAAGATCGGATACAGGCCGATGAAGGGCGCGACCAGCAGCAGCGCCAAACCGGCGACCCAGAACCAGCGGCCGATGCGCTCTGCCGACGAAAGGCGAAGCACGGGAGCAGGGGTCGGCAGGGCCATCAGCGTTCCTTCCCGAACAGACCCGCGGGCTTGACCATCAGCACCAGCACCATGATGACGAACACCACGATGTTCGACGCCTCGGGGTAGAAGACTTTGGTCAAACCTTCGATCAAACCGAGCGCGATACCGGTCAGGATCGAACCCAGGATCGAGCCCATGCCGCCGATCACCACCACCGCGAACACGATGATGATGAGTTGGCTGCCCATCAGCGGCGTGACCTGGATCACCGGCGCTGCCAGCACCCCGGCGATGGCCGCGAGCCCGGCACCGAAGCCATAAGTCAGCATCACCATCACCGGCACATTGATGCCGAAGGCCTGCACCAGCCGCGGGTTTTCGGTGGCCGCCCGCAGGTAGGCGCCGAGCCGGGTGCGTTCGATCAGGAACCAGGTGCCGAGGCAGATGGTCAGCGACGCCACGATGATCCAGGCGCGGTAGTTGGGCAGGAACATGAAGCCGAGGTTGGTGCCGCCGGACAACAGTTCAGGCACCGGATACGACTGTCCCGACACACCGTATTTCTCACGCAGCACGCCTTCGGCAATCAGCGACAGGCCGAAGGTCAGCAGCAGCCCGTAAATCGGGTCGATCTTGTAGAGGTGCTTGAGCAGGGTGCGTTCGATCAGCACCCCGAGTGCCCCCACCAGCAGCGGCGCAAGCAACAGCGCCAGCCAGTAGTTGATGCCGAAGCTGTCCATGCCGATCCACGCCACATAGGCGCCCAGCATGTACAGCGCTCCATGGGCGAAATTGACGATCCCCAGCAGGCCGAAGATCACCGCCAGCCCCAGGCTCAGGATGGCGTAGAACGACCCGTTGACCAGCCCCAGCAGGAGCTGGCCCAGAAAGGCCTGGATGGGGATGCCGAAAACGTCCATTCAGATCAGCGGGAAGGCCCGGCAAATGCCATTAAACCGCTGGAACAACAGCGGCTCTGCCGATGTTGCGCGAGCGGAGCGCAGCGAACCCACCCCGTAGAGCCGCGGAACCGGCTTTGCCGGGCCGCAGGCGAGCTTGGGGGCCCCCTATTTCCACAGGGGGCACTTGGTCTCGGCCTTGGTGGTCCAGGCTTCTTCGCCCTTGAGCGTGGCGGCCACCTTGTAGTAATCCCACGGCTCGGTCGACTCGGCCGGGGTCTTGACTTGCATCAGGTACATGTCGTGCACCATGCGGCCGTCGGGGCGGATGAAGCCGCCCTTGGCGAACATGTCGTTGATGGGGGTCTTGCGCATCTGCGCCAGCACCTTGTTTGCATCATCGGTACCGCTGGCCTTGACCGCATTCAGGTACTGCGTGACTGCCGAGTAATCGCCAGCCTGCAGCGAAGAAGGCATGCGCTTTTGCTTCTCGAAGAAGCGGCGGCTCCAGGCGCGGGCCTCGGGGTCGCGGTTCCAGTACCAGCTGTCGGTCAGGTACAGGCCCTGCGTGGCCTTCAGGCCCAGCGAATGGATGTCGTTGATGAACATCAGAAGGCCCGCCAGCTTCATCGTTTTCGTGACCCCGAATTCATTGGCAGCCTTGATCGAATTGACGGTGTCACCACCGGCATTGGCAAGCCCCAGGATCTGCGCCTTGCTGCTCTGCGCCTGCAGCAGATATGACGAGAAGTCATTGGTCGAAAGCGGATGCTTGACCGAGCCCACCACGGTGCCGCCGGCGGCCTTGACCACCGCCGAGGTGTCGTCCTGCAACTGCTGACCGAAGGCGTAGTCAGCGGTCAGGAAGAACCAGGTCTTGCCTCCCTGCTTGACGACTGCGTTGCCGGTGCCGCGGGCCAGCGCCACGGTGTCGTAGGCATAGTGGACGGTGTAGGGGGTGCATTGGTCGCCGGTCAGCGCCGCGGAGGCCGCGCCGATCGAGATGAAAGGCTTCTGTTTCTGCGCCGCAATCTTGGCCATCGCCAGGTTGGTGCCGGAATTGGTGCCGCCGATCAGCACGTCCATGCCCTGGGTGTCGAACCACTCGCGGGCCTTGGTGGCGGCGATGTCGGCCTTGTTCTGGTGGTCGGCCACCAGCAGTTCGATCTTCTTGCCGTTGACGGCACCGCCCATGTCCGCGATGGCCATGCGGATGGCGTCGGCGCCGGCCGGGCCGTCGATGTCGGCATACAAACCCGACAAATCGGTGATGAAGCCGATGCGGATCACGTTGTCGGAGATCTGGGCTTGTGCGGCGCCGCCGGTGAACGCCAGCGCAACCAGGCCGAGGGTCGGAACAATCTGCTTGAGTTTCATGCGTGTCTCCTAGGAGTGAGGGGAAGAAATCGGAAGGCTGGAGGGGTGATTCGGGGTGAATCAGACACCCAGGTACTCGTGCAACTTGTCGATGCGGGCCGGCAACTCGGCCTGCGTGAACGACTGGATCACCTGGCCATGCTCCATCACCATGAAGCGGTCGGCAAGTTGCGCGGCAAAGACGAAGTTCTGCTCGACCATCACGATCGTGAAGCCCTGCTGGCGCAGGCTGCGGACCATCTCGGACAGCTTCTGCACGATCACCGGCGCCAGGCCTTCGCTGATCTCGTCCAGCAGCAACAGCCGCGCACCGGTGCGCAGGATGCGCGCCACCGCCAGCATCTGTTGCTCGCCACCGGACAGCCGCGTGCCCTGGCTGCGGGCGCGGTCGCGCAGGTTCGGAAACATGGTGTAAATCTGTCCGACGCTCAGGCCACCTTCGGCCAGCGACGGCGGCAGCATCAGGTTCTCTTCGGCCGACAGGCTCGAGAAGATGCCGCGCTCTTCTGGGCAATAGCCGATGCCGAGCCGAGCGATGCGGTGCGTGGCCATGCCGATGGTCTCGACGCCACGGACCTTGATCGAGCCCTTGCGCGTGCCGATCAGACCCATGATGGCGCGCAGGGTGCTGGTGCGGCCGGCGCCATTGCGGCCCAGCAGCGTCACGACCTCGCCCTCGGCGACCGTGAAGTCGACCCCGTGCAGCACATGCGACTCGCCATACCAGCCTTGCAGACCGCTGACTTCGAGGAAGGGGGCCGGCATCAATGCGCCCCTTTGAGTTCGGTGGCCGCACTGCCCATGTAGGCCTCGATCACCGCCGGGTTCTTCGACACCTGCTCGTACGGGCCCTCCGCCAGCTTGGCGCCGGACTGCAGCACGGTGATGGTGTCGGCGAGGCTCGCGACCACGCTCATGTTGTGCTCGACCATCAGCACCGTGCGGCTGGCGGCCACCTTCTTGATCAACTGCCGGATGCGGTCGACGTCTTCGAGCCCCATGCCTTGCGTGGGCTCGTCCAGCAGCATCAGTTTCGGGTCCATCGCCAGCGTGGTGGCGATCTCCAATGCCCGTTTGCGTCCATACGGCAGGTCCACCGCCTGCAGCGTGGCGTACTCGTGCAGGTCGACCGACTGCAGCAATTCCAGCGCGCGGCCATCCAGACCCGCCAGACTGCGCTCGGACTTCCAGAAGTGAAACGACGTGCCCAGCTTGCGCTGCAGTGCCACGCGCACGTTCTCCAGCACCGTCAGGTGCGGGAACACCGCCGAGATCTGGAACGAACGGATGACCCCGCGCCGCGCGATCGCCGCGGGCTGCTCGGCCGTGATGTCGTGGCCTTCGAACAGGATCGAGCCCGAGGTCGGGCTCAGAAACTTCGTCAGCAGGTTGAAGCAAGTGGTCTTGCCGGCACCGTTGGGTCCGATCAGTGCATGGATGCTGCCGCGCCGCACTTTCAGGTCGATGCGGTCGACCGCCACGAAGCCTTTGAACTCCTTGGTCAGTGCGCGCGTTTCGAGGATCGTGTCGTCGGTCATTCAACCCCGGAGTCTAGGGCGGCGGGCCCTGCGTTTCGGGGTCTGACGGTCAGGGAAAGCCCGTGCTGTCAGGCCTGCCATCAGGCGTCAGAGCCTGAATGCGCATCGACAGGTCGACCGCCTCGACATCCTTTGTGAGCTTGCCCACCGAGATGCGGTCGACCCCGGTGGCGGCGATCTCGCGGATCGTCCGCAGGTCGACCCCACCCGAGACTTCCAGCACCGCACGCCCGGCATTCAGCGCCACGGCGCGCCGCATGTGCTCGAGGCTGAAGTCGTCCAGCATCACCTGCTGCGCACCCGCAGCCAGTGCGGCCCTGAACTCGTCCAGGTCCTCGACCTCGATCTGCACCATCACCCCGGCATCCAGCGCGGCCGCGGCCTGCAGCGCAGCGGCGATGCCGCCGGCCGCGGCGATGTGGTTCTCTTTGATGAGGATTCCGTCCCACAGCGCCAGGCGCTGGTTGAGCCCGCCACCGATGCGCACTGCGTACTTTTGCGCCTGCCGCAAGCCGGGCAAGGTCTTGCGCGTGTCCAGCACCGCGCAACCTTCGGGATTCGGCGACGCCCCGGCGATGGCGTCGACATGGGCGCGGGTGGTGGTGGCCACCGCCGACAGCAGCTGCAGGAAATTGAGCGCCGGGCGTTCGGCACTCAAGAGCGCACGCGCATCGGCATCGATGCGGCAGACCTCGGTGCCCGCTTCGACCGCGGCGCCTTCGGCAGTCAACCAGTGGACGACCGCATCGGCATCCAGCACCTTGACGCAGGCTTCGAACCACGGCTGGCCACAGATCACTGCGGCCTGCTTGGCTGTCACACGGCCTTGCACACGTCGGCCGGCAGGCACCAGTTGCGCGGTCCAGTCGCCGCGGCCGATGTCCTCGGCCAATGCGTCGCGCACGTTGCGGGTCAGGGCCGCTTCCAGGGTTTCATTGGCCGCGAAGTGCATGGCCACGGTCGGCTTCAATGGCTGAACAAGAAATTCAGCACATCGCCGTCCTTGACCACGTACTCCTTGCCTTCGGCGCGCATCTTGCCGGCGTCTTTGGCCCCTTGCTCGCCCTTGAAGGCAACGAAGTCGTCAAAGGCGATGGTCTGGGCGCGGATAAAGCCTTTCTCGAAATCGGTGTGGATCACGCCCGCGGCTTGAGGTGCGGTGTCGCCGATGTGGATGGTCCAGGCCCGCACCTCCTTGACCCCGGCGGTGAAGTAGGTCTGCAGGCCCAGGAGTGAGAACCCGGCCCGGATCAGCCGTGCCAGGCCCGGCTCGTCCTGCCCCATCTCGGTCAGGAACATCGCGCGGTCGTCGTCTTCCATGTCGGCGAGTTCGGCTTCGGTCTTGGCGCAGATCGCCACCACCGGCGACTTCTGCTGGGCAGCGAATTCGCGCAGCCGGTCCAGGTAGGGGTTGGCTTCGAAGCCGTCTTCGGCCACGTTGCCGACGAACATCGCCGGCTTGGCGGTGATCAGGCACAGCGGACTCAGGATCACGAGTTCTTCCTTCGAGAAATCGATGCTGCGCACCGGCTGCGCCTGGTCCAGCGCCGCCTGGCATTTCTCGAGCACCTTGACCAACGCCGCAGCTTCCTTGTCGTTGCCCGATCGGGCTGCCTTGACCTGGCGGTGCAGCGTCTTCTCGACCGTCGACAGGTCGGCCAGACAGAGCTCGGTCTGGATGATCTGGATGTCGGACACCGGGTCGACCTTGCCGGCCACATGCACCACGTTGTCGTCGTCGAAGCAACGCACGACGTTGACGATCGCATCGGTTTCGCGGATGTGGCTCAGAAACTGGTTGCCGAGGCCTTCGCCCTTGCTGGCACCGGCCACCAGGCCCGCGATGTCGACGAACTCGACGATTGCCGGCACCACCCGTTCGGGCGCGACGATGGTCGCCAGCTGCGTCAGCCGCGGGTCGGGCAGTTCGACCACGCCGATGTTGGGCTCGATGGTGCAGAACGGGTAATTCTCGGCTGCGATGCCGGCCTTGGTCAGGGCGTTGAAGAGAGTCGACTTGCCGACATTGGGCAAGCCGACGATGCCGCATTTGAGGCTCATGGACAGGGCTTCCGGTGGGGACTGAAGAACGGTGCGTAGCGCAGATGGACGCTTGCCGGCCGATCGCTCGGCGGGGGCTGATCGAAGGTGGCCGAGTTTAAGGTTCCCCAGAGAGTGCTGCGTTGCCTCGGCGCACTCCGCGCCCGCAGGTGAGCCGCCTTCGTCGATGCGGTCAATCGAACGCGAAGCGCGCCGACACCGTCTGCCCGACCCGCAACACCCGGTCGACCCCTTCGACCACCACCGCATTGACGCCGAAGGTGATGCCGCCGTCCATCCGCGGATCGGACCTGAAGCGTGCCAGTGTGGCACCCGGCTCGACGCCCACGCTGGCATCTTCGGGGTCGACATCGGGAATGCCGCAGCGCACGCAGGGCTTGACCAGCCGCAAGACCACCGGGCCGTCTTCGGTTGAGACGGTCAGCTCGTGCAGCGCGTCTTCGTCGAAGGGGTGCAACCCGTCCAGCACCAGGTTCGGGCGAAAGCGTTGCATCGCAATGGCGGGTGCAGGTGCAGACGCACCGTGCGCTTCGATGCGGGCGTTCAGGTCGGCCAGCGATGCGCTGTTGCACACCAGGAGCGGATAGCCGTCGGCAAAGGCGGTGCCGGCGGTCAGATCACCGACCCAGCGCGGGTCCGATGGGCGTTGCTGTTCGGGGTCGAAGCGCACCAGCCGCGCGCGCAAGCCCAGAAAGTCGCTGAACCATTGCGCCGCCAGGTTGCCCATGTCGAAGGCCTTGACGATGTCGCGCCAGACCTGAACCCGGGTCGGCGCCTCGACGGTGTCCAGGCGCACATGCAACGTCAGCATGCCCGGGGCCCGCAGCACCATGTCCTCACGACGCACGGTCGGGCGGAGCAGTGCCATGCGCGGCCATTGGCGCTGCGTCAGCATCTGCCCGCCTTCGTCGACGACCATGAAGGCGCGGTCCAGGTCCAGCCCGGTCTCGATCAGCAGCGCCTCGTCGACGGGCACGCCGGCACACGACTTGATGGGATACAGGGTCAGCGCCGATATGCGGCAGGAAGCATCGCTCACCGGGACGTTCCTCGTTCGGCAGGGGACGACATTGTGGCCGCCGCCGACCACACGACGCCGCCGGCAAAGCGCCTACCTACAATCTACGCCATGTCCGCAACCGACATTCTGGTTCGCGGTGCCGGCCCGGTGGGCCTGGTTGCCGCGCTGTCACTGTCCCGACTGGGACTGCGGGTGGGGCTGGCTGGCGCGGCTTCGCCGCCTGCAGGGCCCGACTCCGCCGCGGCTGCTGAGGTTGACGTGCGTGCCTATGCCCTCAATCCTGCGTCGGTGCGGTTGTTGCAGTCGCTGAAAGTCTGGGACGCGCTGCCGGCCGATGCCCGCACGGCAGTGCAGGAGATGCATGTCGAAGGCGACGCGCCAGGAGCGGTGATCGACTTCTCGGCCTGGACGCTCGGCATCGACGCATTGGCCTGGATCGTCGATGCTGCCGAGCTCGAGCGGGCGTTGCAGGCCGCAGTGCGATTTGCACCGGGCGTGGTCGAGCTTGCCGGCTCCGAGACAGCAGATCGGCAGGCCGAAGGTGCGACGCTGCAGGTGCTGGCCGAAGGCCGCGATTCGGCCGCGCGCGAGCGTCTGCACATCCAGACCCGCCGCCATGCCTACGGCCAACAGGGCATCGCAGCGCGGCTGCTGAGCCCCCAGCCGCATGCCAATCTGGCGCGGCAATGGTTCCGCAGCCCCGACGTGCTGGCGCTGCTGCCGCTGGACCGGCCGGCTTTCGAAGGCCGCACCGGCCACGGCCTGGGCCTGGTGTGGTCGGTGCCCGACGAACAGGCCGACACCTTGCTCGCCCTGTCCGATGCCGCCTTCACCGACGCGCTGATGGACGCCACCGGCGGCGCAGCGGGCCCGTTGACGCTGGTTGGCCTGCGTGCGTCCTGGCCGCTGTCGATGGCGCGTGCCGATGCCGTGCACGGCCCCGGCTGGGTGCTGGTGGGCGATGCGGCGCATGTGGTGCACCCTTTGGCGGGGCAAGGTCTGAACCTGGGTTTCGCCGATGTGGCTGCGCTGGCCGACGTGATCTCCGAGCGGCAAGCGGATGAAGCCTGGCGGCCGCTGTCCGACCCGCGGCTGCTGTCCCGCTATGCGCGTCGCCGCCGAGTGCCAACGGCCGCGATGTCACAGATGACCGATGGCCTGCTGCAGTTGTTTGCGAGCCCCGCCCCCTGGGCCAGGGAACTTCGCAACCGGGGACTGACTCTGGTCAATCACCTGCAGCCGCTGAAGCGGCTGCTGACATCGCGCGCGTTGGGCACCTGAGGCTGCCCGAGCACGGCGGGCCCCATGTGGCTTCGCGCAGGCGCCCCCGTCCTGCCTTCGGCGCGGGCGTCAACCCACTCTCACCCAACCGGATTTCGACATGACCACGATGCGTTCATCGACCCCCACCCGGCTGGCGCTCGCCGCCGCTGCGCTGCTGGTGTCTGGCAGCCTGTTTGCGCAGGAAGCCGTGATCCGCAAGAACCTGATGGAGCGCCTGCCCAAGCTGCCGAAGATCGACGAGATCGTCAAGTCGCCGATGCCCGGTGTGTGGGAAGTGCGCTTCGGCGGTTCCGAGATCCTCTACAGCGACGACAAGGGCGAACACATCCTGGTCAATGGCGCGCTGATCGAAACCCAGACCCGCACCGACCTGACCGAAGCGCGCATCCAGAAGCTGACGGCGGTGAGCTTCGATCAGTTGCCGGTCAAGGACGCGTTCGTTATCAAGCAGGGCACCGGAGCGCGCAAGATGGCGGTGTTCGTCGACACCAACTGCGGCTATTGCAAGCGGTTCGAGCGCGACCTGGCGACCATCAAGGACGTCACGATCTACACCTTTCTGATTCCGATCCTGGGACCCGACTCGGTGACCAAGGCGCGCAACATCTGGTGTGCCGACAAGCAGGTCGACACCTGGCGCAACTGGATGCTGGACGGCCAGACGCCGGCGGCAACCAAGGGCAGTTGCGACATGGCAGCGATCGATCGCAACCTGGACTTCGCGCGCCAATACCGCATCAATGGCACACCGGCGGTGTTCTTCGCCGATGGCACCCGCAAGCCCGGTGCGCTGCCAGCCAAAGAGATCGAGCAATCGCTGGTGGCCGCGGCCGCCGCGGCGGCCGCGGCCAAGAAGTAGCGCTTCGGCTGGCGGCCACGGGGCGTGGCCGACAATCGGTGCATGAGTGAACTGCACGCACCGATGACCCTGGCGAGTTGCTGCGATTCGGGCTCGGCACGGTGGCGGCACTGAGTTGTTTGATCGGCGCCGCGGGCCACTGAGCCCGCATCGGCCGCCGGTGCGCACGGTTCGCAAGCTGCCGCTGCGGACCCTGCTGGCGCTCTCGCTGGGGGTGACGCTGGCGCACCTGTGGCTGGCGGGTCAGGCGCTGCCGCCGCGCATCGGCGATGGCGCTGCCGACCGCGAGCCACGCCGCATCGAGATCGCCTTCGTGCGGGAACTGGCACCGGCCGAGCCACCGGCTGCAGCCCCAGTGCCGCCCGCCGCTGTGCGCCGCCTGCCTTCACGTCTGGCGCCGGCGGTGCCAGCCGCGGCTTCGGCGGCCTCTGCAGCCGAGCCTTTGCTGCCGGAGCGGAACCATCGCGATCCCGACCCGGCGGCAGTAGACCAGCCGCTTGCCAGCCTGGAAACGTTGCCGGAACTGGCGGCGTTGCCGCCCATCGCGGCCGGTGACCCGGACTCCGCTGCGCAAGCCGCCAGCGCGGCCAACCCGGCGTTGGAATGGCCGCCTTCGACCCGTCTCAGCTACCGCCTGAGCGGCAACTACCGCGGCCCGGTCGAAGGCCAGGCGCAAGTCGAATGGCTGCGCGAAGGCCTGCGCTACCAGGTCTTCATGGACCTGAGCATCGGCCCGTCGTTCGCGCCGCTGGTGAGCCGCCGCGTCAGCAGCGAAGGCCGCATCGGGCCCGATGGATTGCATCCGCTGCGCTACGACGAGGTCACCAAGGCGGTGCTGGCGGCGGTGCGCCGCAAGGGCGTCGAGCTGGGCGAAGAAACCATCCGGCTCGACAACGGCAACGTCGAGCCGCGCCCGGCCGGGGTGCAGGACAGTGCCAGCCAGTTCGTGCAGTTGACATGGCTCTTCACCACCCGACCCGCCCTGTTGACCCCGGGCAGCCAAATAATGATGCCGCTGGCGTTGCCGCACCGGGTCGAGTCCTGGACCTACGACGTGCTGGCCTCCGAAACGCTGCCCACGCCGGCCGGCCCGGTCGACGCGGTGCATGTCAAACCGCGCCGTGAACCCAAACCCGGTCGCGACCTGACGGCCGAAGTCTGGGTGGCGCCGAGCCTGCAGTACCTGCCGGTGCGGATCTTGATCCGCCAGGACGCCGAGACCTTCCTCGATCTGGTCATCGACCGACTGCCGCAGCAGGCGGCGGCAGCAGCCCCGGCCGCCAGCCGCTGAGCGAGCGGCATACTGGCGAGCTCGCGCAGCCCTTGCGCCAGCCACAGCGCTTGCTTTCCACAATGGGAGACCTCATGAATCTCAACCGCCAACTGGCCCGAACTGCGATGGCCTGCGGAATCGCCGCCGCTTGCGCAACCAGTGCCTCGTCTCAAGACGCGCCTGCGACGCGGCTGGACGTGACACAGAAGGCGGGCAAGCTGCGCGTTTGCACCCCAGGCGACTACAAGCCCTTCAGCTATGCGCGGCCCGACGGCGGGTACGAAGGCCTGGATATCGATCTGGCGCAGGCGGCGGCCAAGGCGCTGGGCGTCGAGGTCGAGATGGTCAAGTCGTCCTGGCCCACGCTGATGAAGGACTTCACCGAGAAGTGCGACGTGGCGGTGGGCGGCATCTCGGTCACCACCGAGCGCCAGAAGACCGCATTCTTCTCAGCGCCCTACATGGTCAACGGCAAGGCGCCCATCACCAAGTGCGAGAACGTGTCGAGGTTTCAGACCGTGGCCGACATCGACAAGCCTGGCGTGACCGTGATCGAGAACCCAGGCGGCAGCAACGAACGTTTCGCTCGCGCCAATTTCAAGCAGGCCAAGATCGTCATCTACAACGACAACGTCACCATCTTCGACGAGATCCTGAAGGGCAACGCCGATGTGATGATCTCGGAATCGGTCGAAACCATCCTGCAGCAGAAGCTGCGTCCGGGGCTGTGCGCGGTCAACCCCGACAAGCCGCTGC
>JBDSMV010000457.1:0-5954 GCA_039915715.1 Rubrivivax sp.
GGCGACCGCGCGGGCGCGTTCCAGGGCGCGCACGACAGTGATGCCGAACTCGTCCTGGTACAGCTTGTAGAGCGTGGCCGGCCGCTCGCGCAGGCGCTTCTCGCTCAAGCTTCGAAACAGCACCGCCGGCAACACGATGCGGTCGTGCACCACCGCGCGCCCTTGCAAAGACAGGCGGTTCTCGAACAGCCAGGCGGAGTCTCCGGGACGGCGGTGCAGGGCTTCCGCAGCCTCGTCGTCGAGCCGCCCGCGCTCGAAGCGCAGCAATTCCACCGCCGGGGCTTCGCGCAGGCCGTCGTTGCGTTCCAGGTGAAAAAACTGAAACAGAAAGCGCTCTGCGCTGTGCGTCGCAACGTAAGTGCCGCGGCCCTGGCGCCGCACCAGGATGTGTTCTGCCACCAGTTCGCCGACGGCCTGACGCAAGGTGCCGATCGACACCTGGAACAAGGCCGCCAGGTCGGCCTCGCTTGGCAATGCAGCGCCGGGGGCCAGGTCGCCACTTTCGATGGCGCGCAGCAGTGCGCGCTTGGTGGCGCGGTACAGCGGCAAGCCGCCCGCGGCAGCGGCCACGGGGCCGAACAGGGCGCGGGGTGCAGTCGCGGCTCTGGTTGTTGACACTGGCGCCTCAATCAGTCATCTGGATGACCAGTTTGACACGGGGAGTGCGCGCTTCACAATGCACAGCTTCAGCGACCACTCCGCCAGCCAGCACTGCAGGCACCGGCCGGGAACCCGAGAGGAGACGAACAGATGATTCACTTCGTGTTGCACGACGCCAAGGACACCGTGGCGGTGGTCGTGGTCGAAGGCGTCAAGGCCGGCACCGGCATGGACGGCTGGATCATGGACGAGGACAAGTTCATGAACGTGAAAGCGCTGCAGGACATTCCGATCGGTCACAAGGTGGCCCTGAAAGACATGGCCGTCGGCGACACGGTCGTCAAGTACGGCATCGACATGGGCAAGGTTGTGGCGCCGATCAAGGCCGGCGAACACGCCCATGTCCACAACATCAAAACGAAGCGCTGGTGAGCCAGTCGGTCAAAGGAGCAACCCCATGAGCATCGTCGACAAGAACACCACCTTCCTCGGCTATCGGCGTGAAAACGGCCGCGTCGGGATTCGCAACCACGTCATCATCCTGCCGCTGGACGACCTGTCCAATGCCGCCGCCGAAGCCGTCGCCTACAACATCAAGGGTGCGATGGCGATTCCGCACCCCTACGGCCGGCTGCAGTTCGGCGCCGACCTGGACCTGCACTTCCGCACCCTGATCGGCGCCGGCTGCAACCCCAACGTGGCGGCTGTGGTGGTGATCGGCATCGAAGACAGCTGGACCCAGAAAGTGGTCGAAGGCATCGCCACCACCGGCAAACCGGTCAGCGGTTTCGGGATCGAGTTGCATGGCGACCACGACACCATCCTGCGCGCCAGCAAGGTCGCCAAGGAATACGTGCAGTTGGCCAGCGAGAAGCAACGCGAAGCTTGTCCGATCGAAGACCTGTGGGTGTCGACCAAGTGCGGTGAGAGCGACACCACCAGCGGCTGCGGCGCCAACCCCGCGGTCGGCAATGCGTTCGACAAGCTGCATCCCCTGGGCAGCACGCTGTGCTTCGGCGAAACCACCGAACTCACGGGCGGTGAACACATCGTCGCGGCACGCTGCAAGGACGACGAGGTGCGCAAGAAGTTCCAGTTCATGTTCGACCGCTACCAGGCGGTGATCGAACGCCACAAGACCAGCGACCTGGCCGACAGCCAGCCCACCAAGGGCAACATCGCCGGCGGGCTGACCACCATCGAAGAAAAGGCGCTCGGCAACATTCAGAAGATCGGCAAGGTCTGCACCGTCGACGGCGTGCTCGACAAGGCCGAGATCCCGACCCACCCGGGTTTGTGGTTCATGGATTCGTCGTCGGCCGCAGCCGAGATGGTGACGCTGTGCGCCGCGTCGGGCTATGCCGTGCACCTGTTCCCCACCGGGCAGGGCAACGTGATCGGCAACGCCATCGTGCCGGTCATCAAGCTTTGCGCCAACCCCCGCACGGTGCGCACGATGAGCGAGCACATCGATGTCGACGTGACCGGTTTGCTGCAGCGCGAGTTGACACTGGACCAAGCCGGCGACCGGCTACTGGAGAACATGCTGCGCACCGCCAACGGTCGCCTCACCGCGGCCGAATCGCTGGGACACCGCGAGTTCGTGATGACGCGCTTGTACGAAAGCGCCTGACCCGTCGATGAGCGCCCACCGTATCGCGGTGCTGCCCGGCGACGGCATCGGCAAGGAAGTGGTGCCCGAAGGGCTGCGGGTGCTGGACGCCGCAGCGCGGCGCTTCGGCATCGACTTCTCTTTCGACCACTTCGACTTCGCCAACTGCGACTGGTATGCGAAGCACGGCGACATGATGCCGGCCGACTGGAAGGACCAGATCGGCGGCCATGATGCGCTGTTCTATGGCGCGGTCGGCTGGCCCGCCACGGTGCCCGACCACATTTCGCTGTGGGGCTCGCTGATCAAGTTCAGGCGTGAATTCGACCAGTATGTGAACCTGCGTCCGGTGCGGCTGATGCCCGGCGTGCGCAGCCCGCTGGTCGACCGCAGCGGTCAGCCGCTGGCACCCGGTGACATCGACATGATGATCGTGCGCGAGAACACCGAAGGCGAATATTCCAGCGTCGGCGGCCGCATGTTCGGCGGCACCGAACGCGAGTTCGTGACCCAGCAAACGGTGATGTCGCGCACGGGGGTCGACCGCGTGCTGCAGTTCGCGTTCGAGCTGGCGCAGATGCGGCCCCGCAAGAAGTTGACATCGGCCACCAAGAGCAACGGCATCTCGATCACGATGCCGTATTGGGACGAGCGCGTGGCCGAGATGTCGAAGCGTTTCCCGGACGTGGCGGTGGACCAGTTCCACATCGACATCCTGTGCGCCCACTTCGTTCAGCGCCCGCAACATTTCGACGTGGTGGTGGCCAGCAACCTGTTCGGCGACATCCTGTCCGACCTGGGCCCGGCCTGCACCGGCACCATCGGCATCGCACCGTCGGCCAATCTGAATCCGACCCGCGAATGGCCGAGCCTTTTCGAGCCGGTGCATGGCTCGGCACCCGACATCGCCGGGCAGGGCATCGCAAATCCGATCGGCCAGATCTGGACCGCAGCCCTGATGCTCGACTTTTTCGGCCACCGCGACGCGCACGACGCGGTGCTGGCCGCGATCGAAGCGGTGCTGGCCGACCGCGAAGCCCCGCGCACGGCGGACCTCGGCGGCAGTGCCAGGACCGTCGATGTCGGCAAGGCGATCGCCGAACACGTGGCCGCCGGCTGAACCGGGGTTAGCGCCGATGGCGCCACGGCGTGCTTGCGGCATCGTGCAGCTGCAGGCATCGCTGTTCAGCCATGCTTTCTTTTGCACCTCGATCCGCAGCTGAAGGAAACCGACATGAAGCACCCCATCCGATTCGCCACCCGATTCGCACTGGCTGCCGCTGCCGCCGCAGCCGTCGCCACCACCGCCCTTGCGGCTTATCCCGACAAGACCGTCAACTACATCATTCCGTTCGGCCCCGGCGGCGAGTCCGATGTCTCGGCGCGGCTGCAGGAGCCGGTCTTCAAGAAGCTGACCGGTCAGACGATGGCGATCCAGTACCGCGCCGGCGCCGGTGGCGCGGCGGCCTGGTCGCACCTCAACACCATGACGCCCGACGGCTACACCGTCATGGGCACCAACCTGCCGCACATCGTGCTGCAGCCGCTGCAAAAGGACGTGGGCTACAAGACCGACGACCTCACCACGGTCTACTGGTTCCACTACACCCCAGATGCGTTGCTGGTGCCGGCTGACAGCCCCTACAAGACGCTGAAGGACTTCGTGGCGGCCGCGAAAAAGGCACCGGGCTCGATCACGCTGTCGGGTTCCGGCACCAACACCTCGAACCATCTGGCGCAGCAGCAGTTCGACAAGATGGCGGGCATCAAGACCACCTACGTTCCGTTCGGCGGAACCGGGCCTTCGAACACCGCGCTGCTGGGCAAGCAAGTGGGCGGCAGCTGGGGCTACACCACGGTCAAGATGTCGTTGGGCGACCAGGTGCGCTGCCTGGCGGTGTCGATGGAAAAGCGCCACCCGGCGATGCCCGACTGTCCCACCTTCAAGGAGCAGGGCTTCGAACTGGTGGGTGGCGCCTACCGCGGCATCGCGGTTCCCAAGTCAACCCCGGCCGATGTGCAGGCCAAGCTGGCCGCCGATCTGCGCAAGGTCAATGCCGACCCGGAGTTCATTCGCAAGATGGAAGAAGGCGGCTTTGCGCTGCTGGACGTGGGCCCCGCCGAGATGCCGGCCTTCATGTCGAAGATCAAGGCCACGTATGAAGAACTGGCCAAGGAGATGGGCATCACGAAGAAGTGATGACCGTCACACCAAGACCCTGTAGTCCGGTCTGAACCGATAGCCACGCACCACCGTCGAGAACCATGGGCAGTTTGCAGTACCTGCTGGCGGCGCTGACCCCGCTGAACCTGCTGCTGGCGCTGGCCGGCGTGGTGGCGGGCACCGTGATCGGCGCCCTGCCCGGTCTCACCGCCACGATGGCGGTGGCGGTGCTGGTGCCGTTCACGTTCTCGATGGACCCCGCTGCGGCATTGATCGCGCTCGGTGCCATCTACACCGGTGCGATCTACGGCGGCGCCTATGCGGCGATCTTGCTGAACACGCCGGGCACGCCGTCGTCGATCGCCACCACCTTCGACGGCTATCCGATGGCCCGTGCCGGCCATGGCGACCTGGCGTTGACGCTGGCCTGTTTGTCGTCGGTGGTGGGCGGCCTGGTGGGTGCGGCTTTTCTGCTGTTGCTGGCCCCACCGATGGCCACCGTGGCGCTGAAATTCGGCCCGGTCGAGTATTTCTGGCTTGCGGTGTTCGGCCTGACGCTGATCGCATCGCTGGGTGAAGGCAGCACGATCAAGGGGCTGATCGGCGGCGGGCTCGGCCTGCTGCTGTCGATGGTCGGAGTGGCCGAGGTCGGGGGCGACATCCGCTTCGTCGGCGACTTCAAGACCCTGCTGGGCGGCATCGACGTGGTGTCGGCATTGATCGGCCTGTATTGCATCCCGGTGCTGATCGAACTGGTGGCGACCCCGGTGGCCCACCTGGAAACCGGCAGCCGCGTGGCCGGGTTCAGGCTGCGCGAGGCCGTGGGCATCATGGGGCGCGCCAAGTTCAACCTGGCGCGCAGTTCGTTGATCGGCACCGTGGTGGGCATCCTGCCCGGTGCCGGTGGGTCGATCGCGGCGCTGGTGGCGTATTCCGAAGCCAAGCGCGGATCACCGCGCCGCAACCACTTCGGCAAGGGCGAGCCCGATGGGGTCATCGCCACCGAAACCGCCAACAACGCCACCGTCGGCGGCGGCTTCATCCCGACCCTGGTGCTGGGCATTCCGGGCACCCCCCCCGACGCCATCATCCTGGGCGCCTTGCTGGTGCAGGGCATTCGCACCGGCCCGACGCTGTTCACCCAGCAGGCGCCGATCGTCTACACCTTCATCTGGGGCCTGATCCTGTCGACGCTGATCATGCTGCCGGTGGGCCTGTTGATCGGCCGCTTCGCGTTCCGTTCGATCCTGGCCATTCCCAAGGCCGTGCTGGTGCCTGGCGTCGCCCTGCTGACGGTGTTGGGCAGCTTCGCCGTCCACAACAACGTGCACGAGGTGCAGCAGATGGTGGTGCTGGGCGTGGCGGCCTGGGTGCTGTCGCGCTTCGGTTTCGGCGCGTCACCGATCGTGCTCGGCTTGATCCTGGGCTCGATCGCAGAACGCGGCTTTGTGCAGGGCCACCTGATCGGCGGTGCCCGCGGCGACATCTGGGCCGAATTCTTCGGCCGGCCGATCTCGATGGCGATCATCGCCTTCATCGCGCTCGGCTTGCTGTGGCCCTGGTGGGCGGCCCGGCGCC
>JBDSMV010000024.1:0-8228 GCA_039915715.1 Rubrivivax sp.
GAAGTAGTAGTCACCGAGCACCGATCCGCCGACCGCCTGGATGGTGCGCGGTGCCGCGTTCCACAACGAAGGCGGCTGCAGCAGCGAGGGCTGCGCGGTCTGCAAGGTGATGCGGGCCTGCCATTGGGGCCAGACTGCGTCGGCGTCCGGTGCCGAAATGCCGTCGCCCGCGAACGCCGATGTGCCGAGGATGCCAAGCGACAAGGCGATCAGGTGTTCTCTCATCTCATGCTCCAAAGGGACCGAGTCTGCGCGGTGGCGCTCGTCCGGGGGACTGCGGGCGCGATCGTGAGCAATCACTCGCGATCGCCATCATGCGCGCGTTGCCGGGTTTTGTGTGTGGCGGGCGCACGCTTGGACGCCGCGGCTGCAGCGCGCCAGCCCCGCCAGGTCGTTGCGGGTCTCGATGCCGCCGAATCCGGCTGCCCGCAACAACTGCTGCACCGCCGGTCCCTGGTCGTGCCCGTGTTCCAGCAGCAACCAGCCGCCAGGCAGCAGATGGCCCGGCGCGCCGGCGATGATCGTGCGCAGCGCGTCCAGGCCGTCGGCGCCCGATGTCAGTGCCTCGATCGGCTCGTGCGCCAGTGCCGCCAGGTGCGGGTCGGCAGCAGCGATGTAGGGAGGGTTCGATATCACCATGCCGAAGCGGCGCCCGGTGAGCGGTGCCCACCAATCGCCCAGCAGCAGCTCGAGCGGCAACCCCAGGTGCTGCGCGTTGACAGCTGCGATCGCCAGCGCGTCGGCGCTGGCGTCGGTGGCGCTGACCTGCATTGCAGGCGCCGCCGTGGCCGCTCTCGTGCCTGAAGCGGTGTCAGTCGCCAGCCCCGACAGGACTGCCAGCGCGATCGCGCCGCTGCCGGTGCCCAGGTCGACCACCGGCCCGCTCACATGGCCCAGACGCAGCCCCTGCAACGCCCAGGCCACCAGGTCTTCGGTTTCCGGGCGCGGCACCAGCACCGAGGTCGACACCTTCAGCGTCAAGCCGCAGAACGCGGTGCTGCCGACGATATAGGACAAGGGTTCGCCGGTCGCCCGGCGTGCCAGGCCGTCGCGCACCGCTGCCGCGGGTTCCGCGGGCACCGGCTGGTCGTCGTGCGCCAGCAGCCAGGCGCGGGACTTCTGCAGGTGGTGTGCCAGCAGGAGCTGGGCATCGAGCCGGGCCACGCCCATCGTGCGGGCTTCGCTCAGCAGGTCGGCAATCCGCGTCTGTGACATCGCCGTCTGAGCAACCTGCATCTGGGTCACTGCATCTGCATCGCTCGAACCCGGGGAGTGACGAGCGACGCTCAGCCGGCGCCGGCCTGCAGCAATTCCAGCTGCTCGGCTGCGCGGGCACCTTGCAACGCTGTCACCACGTCGCCGAGATCACCCTCCATCACCATCGCCAGCTTGTACAGCGTCAGGTTGATGCGGTGGTCGGTGATCCGGCCTTGCGGAAAGTTGTAGGTGCGGATGCGGTCGCTTCGGTCGCCACTGCCGATCAGGCTCTTGCGGGTGGCGGCTTCCTTGGCAGCACGTTCGCTGCGGTCGCGGTCGCGCAGCCGGGCGGTCAGCACTGCCATCGCCTTGGCCTTGTTGCGGTGCTGCGAACGGTCGTCCTGGCATTCGGCCACCAGGCCAGAGGGCAGGTGGGTGATGCGGATCGCGCTGTCGGTCTTGTTGACATGCTGTCCGCCGGCGCCGCTGGCGCGGAAGGTGTCGATGCGCAGGTCAGCCGGGTTCAGCTGCACCTCTTCGGCTTCATCGGGCTCGGGCATCACCGCCACCGTGCAGGCGCTGGTGTGGATGCGGCCCTGGCTCTCGGTGCTGGGCACGCGCTGCACGCGGTGGCCGCCGGATTCGAAGCGCAGTTGTTCGTAGACGCTCTCGCCTTCGACCCGAAGCACCAGCTCCTTGTAGCCGCCGAGTTCGGCATCGCTCTGGCTCAGCACTTCGGTGCGCCAGCCCTGCCGTTCAAAGAAACGCAAGTACATGCGAGCCAGATCACCAGCAAACAGCGCCGATTCGTCACCGCCGGTGCCGGCCCGAATCTCGACAAATGCATTGCGCGCATCGTCGGGGTCGACGGGGATCAGCGCGGTTTGCAGTTCGGTTTGAAGGCGTTCCATCTCGGCGTTGGCCGCGGCGATCTCGTCGCGCGCCAGGTCGGCCATCTCCGGGTCGGACTGCATCTCGCGCGCCGCCTGCAGGTCGGCTTCGCGTTGCAGGTAGCGCCGGTAGCGCTCGACCACGGATTGCGCCTGCGACTGCTCGCGCGACAGGGTGCGCCAACGCTTGATGTCGGAGGCGACCGCCGGGTCGGCGAGGGTCGCATCCAGCTCGGCCAGCCGCAGCGACAGGCGTTCGAACTGCTCGCGCAGGGCAGGGGTCATCGAACCGGCAGCAGATTCAGCCGCCATCAACCCGCCTCGCCGCCCGGGTGGCGCGTGCCCTGCCGCAGAAACAACCGCGTCACGGTGTCCGCGAGCTTGGCCCGGTCGTCGCCATCGGCAGCATGCAACTCGGACAGCGTGCCGTGCAGCATCTTGTGGGTGAGGCCGCGGGCCAACGATTCCAGCACCCGTTCGGCCGACTCGCCCCGCGCCAGCGCCCGCCGCGCGCGCGCCAGCTCGATCGCTCCCCAGTCGTCGGCCTGCCGGTTGAGTGCCTGGATCAGTGGCACCGCGGCGCGTTGGCCCAGCCACTGGCTGAAGCTCTGCACGCCGGCATCGATGATCGCTTCGGCCTGCTGCACCGCAGCCTGGCGCTTCTCACCGGCGGTCTGCACCAGTGCCGACAAGTCGTCGACGGTGTAGAGGTAAACGTCAGACAACTCGGCCACCTCGGCTTCGATGTCGCGGGGCACTGCCAGGTCGACCATGAAGATCGGCCGCCGCCGCCGGGCCTTCAATGCCCGTTCGACCGCGCCCAGACCGATGATCGGCAGCGTGCTGGCGGTGCAGGAAATGACGGCGTCGAACTCGTGCAGCCGGTTGGGCACATCCGACAAGCGCATCGCCTCGCCACGGAATTTTGCCGCCAGACGTTCGCCGCGTTCCAGCGTGCGGTTGGCCAGCGCCATCGCCTTCGGTTTGCGAGCTGCGAAGTGCGTGGCGACCAGCTCGATCATTTCGCCCGCGCCGACGAACAGCACACGGATTTGCTGCAGGTCTTCGAACAACTGCGCCGCCAATCTCACCGAAGCCGCAGCCATGCTGATCGAATGGGCGCCGATCTCGGTCGAGGTGCGCACTTCCTTGGCGATCGCAAACGAGCGCTGGAACAACTGGTGCAGCGTGGTGCCCAAGGTCCCGGCCTCGTCCGCCAGCCGCACCGCCTGCTTCATCTGGCCAAGGATCTGCGGCTCGCCCAGCACCATCGAATCGAGCCCGGCCGCGACACGAAAAGCATGGCGCGCCGCAGCGCTGTCCTCGACCACATAGCTGTGCGATTGCAGCAGCCCGCCGCCGATGCCGCCGCGTTCGGCCAGCCAGTCGAGCGCCGGCGTGATCATCTCGCGCACCGCATCCGGGGCCGCTGCCACATACAGCTCGGTGCGGTTGCATGTCGACACCAGCGCGGCCTCGGGCAAGCTCCTCTGCAGACGCTGGCGAAATTCCAGCAATGCCGGTGTCAGCTGTTCGGGAGTGAACGCCAGCCGCCCGCGCAGGTCGAGCGGCGCGGTGGCATGGTTCAGTCCCAGGGCAAAGACGCTCATCGGCGATATGCCGTCAGCCCGGCGCCGACCCCCCGCACGGGATGCGGCGGTTCGTGCGCTGAACGCGGGCTCGGTTTCATTTCAGAATTGTAGGTTTCGGCGCCCCTCGGCGCCGGCTGTGGAGCCTGCCGCCCGATGGGACCCCTCGACGCTCTCAACCACATCGCCAATCTGCTGCTGCCCGGGGTGGCATTGGGCTGCCTGGCGGCGGCGCTGGCCAAGCTCATGTGGCGCCGTGAACTGCATCCGATCGCTTGGGTGCGGCTGGCCTGGCCGTCGGCGCTGGCGTGTGCGGTGGTGGCGGTGGCCGGTCTGCTGCTGTTCGGCCACGATGGCCGCATGGCGACCTATGCGGCGATGGTGCTGGCCTGCGCCGTCATGCTGTGGTGGCGGGGTTTCGGGCCCGGCCGGCATTGACACGCGCACCGTCTGCGCCTGTTTCTGCCAGGGTTCCTGCCGGGGTTCCTGCCACGGTCCGGCCGCCGTCGGTCAATGGCACGGCGCGCAGCGAATGCGGCAGCGCTTCGGTGATGCGCACATCGATCATCTGCCCCACCAGGCGCGCAGACAGCGGCCCGCCGTCGAAGTTGACGATGCGGTTGCATTCGGTGCGGCCCATCAACTCCGGCGTACCGAGTGGTCCCAGCCGCCGCGAAGGCCCTTCGACCAGGATGCGCTGCACCGTGCCGACGCGCGACGCGCTGATGCGCCGCACGTTGACCTCGACCGCGGCCTGCAGCTGTTGCAACCGCTGCAGCTTCAGCGCCTGCGGTGTGTCGTCGGCGAGCGATGCCGCCGGTGTGCCGGGGCGCTTGCTGTAGACGAAGCTGAAGGAAGCGTCGAAGCCCACGTCGTCGATCAACTTCATCACGCGGGCGAAGTCGTCCTGCGTCTCGCCCGGGAAGCCGACGATGAAGTCGCTGCTGATGCTGATGCCGGGCCGCACTGCGCGCAGTTTGCGAATCGTGCTTTTGTATTCCATTGCCGTGTAGCCGCGCTTCATCGCCATCAGGATGCGGTCGCTGCCATGTTGCACCGGCAGGTGCAGATGGCTCACCAGTTGCGGCACGCGGGCATAGACATCGATGAGCCGCTGCGTGAACTCGTTGGGGTGACTGGTGGTGTAGCGGATGCGGTCGATGCCGGGCACGGTGGCCACGGCTTCGATCAGCAAGGCGAAGTCCGCGATCTCCTCTGTGGTTCCCATCACGCCGCGGTAGGCATTGACGTTCTGACCCAACAGCGTCACTTCCCGTACCCCTTGCGAAGCCAGGTTCGCGACCTCGGCCAGCACATCGTCCAGGGGGCGGTTGACCTCTTCGCCGCGGGTGTAGGGCACCACGCAATAGCTGCAGTATTTGGAGCAGCCTTCCATGATCGAGACGAACGCGCTGGCGCCCTCGACGCGTGCCGGCGGCAGATGGTCGAACTTTTCGATCTCCGGAAAACTGATGTCCACCTGCGGCTGCATCGACTGCCGCCGCGCTTCGATCATCTGCGGCACGCGGTGCAGGGTCTGCGGGCCGAACACCAGGTCGACATACGGTGCGCGGTCGATGATGGCCGCACCTTCCTGGCTGGCCACGCAGCCGCCGACGCCGATCAGCACACCCTTGGCTTTCAAGTGCTTGACGCGGCCCAGGTCAGAGAACACCTTCTCCTGCGCCTTCTCGAGCACCGAGCAGGTGTTGAACAGCACCAGGTCGGCTTCTTCGACATCGGTCGTCGGCTCGTAGCCATCGGCCGCGTGCAGCAGGTCGGCAAGCTTGGCCGAGTCGTAGTCGTTCATCTGGCAGCCGAAGCTGCGGATGTAGACCTTCTTGGTGGCGGGCGCAATGGGCGCAATGGGCGCAATGGGCGCAATGGGCGCAGGATGCGCATCGTCTTGCAATGCCGGCGGTTGCGAGGCAGGGATGCTTTTCATGGTTTGCTCCAGGACTGCAAGGCCCAATCGAATCGCCAGCGCGCTGGCTGGCGGAGCGCGACGCCCCGACGACATACCCGAAAAGGCAGCGGGCCCGAGTCTTGATGGCTCGGGCCCGCGGGAATCGTGGTGGCGCTTCAGGGATTTGAACCCCGGACCTGCGGATTATGATTCCGTCGCTCTAACCAGCTGAGCTAAAGCGCCTGAGCCCTCGAGTATATCGGGCCCGATCGGCGCTCCGCAGTCGCCGGCCGATCGCCAGAGCACCCGCAGGGCGCCCCGATCGCGCCGTTCCAGCGCTACACCCGCACACGATGTTCAGTTTCTTCAAGAAGAAGGCACCTCCCCCCGCAGCGCCGGCGCACGCGCAACCGCAACCGCAACCGCAACCGCAACCGACGCTGGATCCCGGGAGCCCGCCGGCAACTCCAGAGCCGAGCCCCGCGGGTGGAGCGATCCCGGCGCCAGCTCCGGCATCGCTGCTGGGGCGGTTCTTCTCACCCGCACCGGCACCGGCACCGGCACCCGCGTCCGTGTCCGTGTCAACCACGGCACCGCCACCGCCACCGCTACTCGCACCGGCACCTGGGCCTGCACCTGCCCCGAGTTTGGCGCCCGCGCCTGTGTTTGTCGCACCCGCCACCGCGGCCACTCCCAGCCGCAGCGCCTGGGTCGCGCGGCTGCAGCAAGGCTTGCGCAGATCGGGCGCAGGCATCGCTTCGGTGTTCACCGGGGCGCGCATCGACGACGCGCTGTACGACGACCTCGAGTCGGCCTTGCTGATGGCCGATACCGGGGTCGCCGCCACGCAATGGCTGATGGACGCGCTCAGGCGCAGTGCACGCTTCGGCGGCATCACCGACCCCGCGGCAATCAAGCCGCAACTCGTGGCGTCGCTTGCGAACCTGTTGCGGCCGCTGCAAGCCGAGTTGACGATCGGTGAGACCACGCCCACCGTGATCATGGTGGTCGGTGTCAACGGGGCAGGCAAGACCACCAGCATCGGCAAGCTGACGCGCCACCTGGCGGCCTCCGGCTGCAAGGTGCTGCTGGCGGCAGCCGACACCTTCAGGGCAGCGGCGCGCGAGCAACTCGGGGTCTGGGCCGACCGCAACCAAGTCGAGGTGATCGCGCAGGAAGGGGGCGATGCGGCCGCGGTCAGCTTCGACGCTGTCACCGCCGGCCGTGCGCGCGGCTGCGATGTGGTGATCGCCGACACCGCAGGCCGCCTGCCGACCCAGTTGCACCTGATGGACGAGTTGAAGAAGATCCACCGCACGATCGGCAAGGCCATGCCGGGCGCACCGCACGAGGTGCTGCTGGTGGTGGACGGCAACACTGGCCAGAACGCACTGGCGCAGCTGAAGGCCTTCGACGCGGCGTTGAAAGTCACCGGGCTGATCGTCACCAAGCTCGATGGCACCGCCAAGGGGGGCGTTCTTGCAGCCATCGCCCGCTGGGGCGCCGATCAGGGCCGGGTCATGCCGGTCTACTTCATCGGGCTGGGCGAGAAGCTCGAAGACCTGCAGCGCTTCGACGCCGACGAATTCGCCCGGGCGCTGGTCGGCTGAGGCCAAACGACAGCGGTCGGTGCGGCGTCCTGCAGCCGCGTCAGGCTGCTTGTGCGGGCACCGCGTCCAGGTCGTCGAAGAAGGCCGATGGCACCGGCTCCATGTCCATGTCGTGGCGACCGTCGCCGGCGGCCAGCAACTCGGCGATCTCGGGCAGGGGCAATGCGAGGTCGGGCATGGAGGCGTCGCTGGCGCCCGCCGTGTCGTCGACATCGGCGGCGGTCAGCCGCTGCAACTGCAAACGCACCTGCTGCAGGTTCGGCAGCGCACCCGGTGACCAGGTCAGCACCTCGATGCCGCAGGTCTTCAGCACCCGGGCCATGCGCTCGTGGCGGCTGCGGCTGCGCGGGCTTTCGTCGCGGCTGCGAATGTCGACAACGGCGATCACGCGCGAGCCCGAATCGCAAAGCAGCAGATCAGCGCTGATCGAGCCCACGCGCTGCAACCACTCGAGGTGGGAGCGACGCGACGGCACCCGCACGAAGCGCGACAGCGGCACTTGCGCCAACACCAGCAACTGCGGCATCGCTCGGCGCAGCAGGTCGTAGGCCTGGCGTTCGTCGATCGTCATCACCCGAGCGGCCTGAGGCGGCCAGTCGGCCACGGTGTCCTGTGCTTCGTGAGGTGCGCGCGGGCCGCGGCGCGGCGGGCGTTGCCGCATGCGCAGCGCCAGCAGCATCAACAACAACAGCACCGTCGCAGGCAGTGCAAAGGTGACCATCAACGCGCTCATTTCCATGTCGCAAGGCTCCGGCCCGAGTGGGGCAGGCCTTGACTTCGGCAGCGCTGCGGATCGATCAAGGGCGGCCCAGGGCGACTCGTCACCAGCCGTTTCAGCCCTCGGGGCCGCGGATGCAATTCGTGACACCTATCACGGCAGGGTGCCTGTCGGACGGCACAAAACCAGCGACCACCGCGCAGCAACGGGGCGTCAGCGCAGGCCCGGAAACCCGCCCCCTCCGCCACCCATGCCGCCCATGCCACCGCCCATGCGGCGCATCATCTTCATCAACCAGCCGCCCTTCATCTTCTTCAT
>JBDSMV010000030.1:0-7654 GCA_039915715.1 Rubrivivax sp.
CACTGCCGCGCACGATGAACCACCCCCGACTCCTTTCCGGCATTCTCTTCGCCCTCGCCGCCGGCCTGATGTGGGGGCTGGTGTTCGTCGGCCCGCTGCTGCTGCCGGAGTATCCGGCCACGCTGCAGTCCTTCGGCCGCTACCTCGCGTTCGGGCTGATCGCGCTGCCGCTCGCGTGGTTAGACCGCGCCAAGCTGCGGCAGTTGTCGAAGGCCGACTGGACCGAGGCGCTGAAGCTCGCGCTGGTCGGCAACATCGTCTACTACCTGTTTCTCGCCAGCGCCATCCAGCGCGCCGGCGGGCCGCTGCCGACGATGATCATCGGCACCCTGCCGGTGGTGATCGCGATCACCTCGAAGCTGCGCCGTGCGCCACATATTCGCCAGCGCGAGAGCCGCCTGCCGTGGCTGCGGATGCTGCCGTCACTGCTGCTGATCGCGGCCGGCATCGGCTTTGTCAACCGCGCCGAGTTGCAATGGCTGCTCCGGGTGGACCACAACGGCAACTTGGACGATGGCACCGACCTGACGATCTATGCAGTGGGCGCGCTGATGGCCGTGGGCGCAGTGGCCTGTTGGACCTGGTACCCGATCCGCAATGCCGAATGGCTGCGCGCGCATCCTGACCGGTCGCCCGGCACCTGGGCCACCGCGCAAGGACTTGCGACCTTGCCGCTGGCTGCTGCCGGCTTCATGCTCTTCTGGCTCTGGAGCGCAGCCACCGATGCCGCGTGGCCGATGCCTTTCGGCCCGCGGGCCTGGGCCTACATCGGCTTGATGCTGGCGATGGGTTTGTTCGCCTCCTGGCTCGGCACGCTGTGCTGGAACGAAGCCAGCCAGCGGCTGCCACCGGCGCTGTCGGGGCAGCTGATCGTGTTCGAAACCCTGGCTGCGCTGGGCTATGCCTTTCTGCTGCGCGGCGCCTGGCCGGCGCCCGGTGCGTGGCTGGGGATCGGGTCGCTGATGGCGGGCGTGGCGGTGGCGTTGCGGTCGAGGTGACTCCGCAGGCCGGGCTGCCCGACGGCCGGCGGACCCTCAGGTCACGAGTGCGTCGTTCAAGGCCTCGTCCAACACCTCCACCCAATGCCGCACCGGGATCGGTGTGCCGCTCTGCAAGTGCTGGATACAGCCGATGTTGGCGCTGACGATGGTTTGCGGTTCGACCTGCTGCAACTGTTCGAGCTTGCGGTCGCGCAGCGCATAAGCCAGCTCGGGTTGCAGCACGCTGTAGGTGCCGGCCGATCCGCAGCACAGGTGGCTTTCGGACGGCGCCAGCTCGACCTCGAAGCCGAGCGCTCGCAGGTGCTGCTCGACTCCGCCGCGCAACTGCTGGCCATGCTGCAGCGTGCAGGGCGGGTGAAAGGCCAGGCGGCGTTGTTGCGGCGCTGGCAGCCGATCCTGAAACGCCTTCTGCAGCGGCTCCATCAGATCGGGCAGCAACTCGCTCAGGTCGCGGGTCAGTTCGGACACGCGCCGCGCTTTCTCGGCATAGGCCGCATCGTCGCGCAAGGCATGGCCGTAATCCTTGACGGTCACGCCGCAACCGCTGGCATTCATCACGATCGCCTCGACCGGACCTTGGGACATCAACCCGTCGACCAGCGGCCACCAGGCGTCGATGTTGCGGCGCATGTCTGCAAGCCCGCCTTCTTGGTCGTTGAGGTGAGTGCGGATGGCGCCGCAGCAGCCGGCGCCGTCGGCCACCAGGGTCTGGATGCCCGCGGCGTCCAGCACCCGCGCGGTGGCGCTGTTGATGTTCGGCATCATGGCCGGCTGCACGCAGCCCATCAGCATCAGGACCTTTCGCGGATGTTCACGCGTGGGCCACTGGTGGGCACGCGGGCCAGGCGCTGCCGGCACCTTGTTCTTGAGCCCCGCCGGCAGCAGCGGCCGAACCATCTGGCCGACCTTCATCGCGGTGCCGAACAGCGGCGATGTCAAGCCTTCCTTCAGCATCCAGCGCAGGGTGCGTTCGCCGGCCGGGCGTGGCACGCGCTGCTCGACCAGCTTGCGGCCGATGTCGACCAGGTGCCCGTACTGCACACCGCTGGGGCAAGTGGTCTCGCAGTTGCGACAGGTGAGACAACGGTCCAGGTGCAGCTGGGTCTTGCGCGTGACCGGGGCGCCTTCCAGCACCTGCTTCATCAGGTAGATGCGGCCGCGCGGGCCGTCCAGCTCGTCGCCCAGCAGTTGATAGGTCGGACACGTCGCGTTGCAAAAGCCGCAATGCACGCACTTGCGCAGGATCGCTTCGGCGGCATCGCCATCGGGGGTGTTCTTGAATTCGGGAGCGAGCGCGGTTTGCATCGTTGGGGCGAATGTCGGTGCGGTTCAGAAAGGGGCGCTAACCAATCGTGTGGTCCAGCAGCCAATAGTGGCCAACCCGCTGCCACTCGATGTGCTGCACCCGTTTGCCCGAACGCGCGGCGGCGGCGTGAACGGTCTGCAGCGCCTGCGCTTCGGTCGGGAAGTTCTTCAGCACCTCATGGCGGCTGCCATCGTCCAGCGGACGCTGCTGCCAGGTGTTGCCGGCATCGTCGGTGCGCGAGATCGGCGTGCTGCTGCCTTCGACATACGCGTTGTCGAGCATCACGATGCGCGCGCTGCCTTGCAGCTGCCGGTGAACATGGGCCAGCCACGCGGCCAGCTGGTCGAGCGCCAGGTGGCTCCACCAAAAGCCGGCGAAGGCGGCATCGAAACCGGTGTCCGAGCCCGCGCCCGCAGGCGCCGCAGTGGCCCGCTGCAGCTTGAAGGCGTCGAGCCGCTGGAAGCGCACGCAAGCCGGCATCGGTTTGCGCTTGGCAATCGCCATCGGTTCGCCGTTGAGATCGGTCGCGAGCCAGTCGGCCGCGTCGCGGGCGCCATGCGGCGTCCACCAGCCGGTGCCGCAGGCAATTTCCAGCACGCGCCGGTTCGAAAACCAACTCGGCAACATCGCTTCCAACTGCCGCAGGTCGGCTTGCCGTTCGGGCTTGGCGAAGATGCGCTCGTAGCTCTCGGCGCGACGGGCGTAATAGCGGCCCAGGTCGCCGCCAGGGTCGGCATCAGCGCCGGCATCAGCGCCGGCATCAGCGCCGGGGTCTGCGCAAATCTCGGTGCCCGATGGCATCACAGCACCGGCACCAGGCGCCCGGGGTTGAAGATGCCGTCGGGGTCGAACGAGCGCTTGAGTTCGGCATGGATGCGCGCGGTGGCCGCGGTCAGTGGCGCAAAAGCACCCGCCCGCTTGTCGAGCCCGCGGAACAGCACCGCATGGCCGCCTGCGGAAGCCGCCGCATCGCGCAACACTGCGGCCGGTGCGCTGGTGCAGAGCCAGCGCTGGGCACCGCCCCATTCGATCAGTTGCTCGCCTGACAACGCCAGCGGCGGTGTGGTCGACGGCACCGACAGCCGCCACAGATTGGCCCCATGGTCGACTGCGGTGGCGGCGCCGGCGAAGAACTCGTCGCGGTGGTCGCGCAGGCCGTCCCAGAACGTTCTGGCCCTGACGGGTTCGACGACTTCGCCACCGACCCGGGCCTGCGCTGCCTGCACCGCGGCTTTCGCGCCCGCGAAGCGCAACACCAGCATGCCGTCCCACCAGGCACTGGCGCTGAGCGGCAACGGCAGTCCGCCGAGCTCGTTCAGCCGTTCGATGGCATCCCCCATCGTCAGCTCCATGCGCACCGTCACCGTGGCCTGCGGCAGCGGCAACACCTTCAGCGACACCTCGCACAGCAAGCCGAGCGTGCCCATCGAGCCCGCCATCAGGCGCGACACGTCGTAGCCCGCCACGTTCTTCATCACCGTGCCGCCGAAGCTCAACAGCTCGGCCTTGCCACTCAGCAGCTTCACCCCCAGCAGGTGGTCGCGCAGGCTGCCGGCTGCGGCACGCGACGGCCCCGACAGACCGGCCGCCACCATGCCGCCGACGGTTCCGCCGCTCTTGCTATCAACCCCGTCTCCGAACCGCGGCGGCTCGAAGGCCAGGGCCTGCCGCTGCTCGGCCAGCGTGGCTTCGAGTTCTGTGAGCGGCGTGCCGGCGCGCACAGTCACGACCAGTTCGGTGGGCTCGTAACTGCTGATCCCCGTCAACGCACCGGTCTTCAAGGTTTCGCCGCGCGGCACGCCGCCATAGAACAGCTTGGTGCCACCGCCGCGGATCTCCAGGGGCGCCTTCGCAGCGCGTGCGGTCTGCACCCGGTCGACCAGGTCCTGCAACGCAGACCCCATTCAGAAGCGCTCCAGCTCGGGAAACGGCAGCAGACCGTTCTTCACATGCATGCGGCCGTACTCGGCGCAACGCTGCAGGGTCGGGATCACCTTGCCGGGGTTGAGCGTGCCCAATGGGTCGAAGGCCGCCTTCAACGCCAACATCTGCTGACGCTCCTCGGTCGAGAACTGCACGCACATCGACGACAGCTTCTCGACCCCCACGCCGTGCTCGCCGGTGACGGTGCCGCCCATCGCAACGCTGGTTTCCAGGATGTCGGCGCCGAACAGTTCGCAGCGGTGCAGCTGGTCCGGATCGTTCGCATCGAACAGGATCAGCGGGTGCAGGTTGCCGTCGCCGGCATGAAAGACATTGCAGCAACCCAGGCCGTACTTGACCTCCATCTGCTGGATCGCCAGCAGGATGTCGGCGAGCCGCTTGCGCGGGATGGTGCTGTCCATGCACATGTAGTCGGGGCTGATGCGACCCGATGCCGGGAACGCGTTCTTGCGCCCGCTCCAGAACTTCAGCCGCTGCGCTTCGTCGGCGCTGACTTCGAGCCGGGTGGCGCCGTTGTCGCCCAACACGGTCTGCATGCGGGCGATCTCTTCGGCCACTTCTTCCGGTGTGCCGTCGCTTTCGCACAGCAGGATGGCAGCAGCCTGGAGGTCGTACCCGGCATGGACGAAGTCCTCGACCGCCGCGGTCATCGGCTTGTCCATCATCTCCAGACCCGCCGGGATGATGCCGGCGGCGATGATCGCCGCCACCGCATCGCCGGCTTTTCGGATGTCGTCGAAGCTGGCCATGATGCAGCGCGCCAACTGCGGCTTCGGAACCAGCTTGACGGTGGCTTCGAACATCACCGCCAGCATGCCTTCGCTGCCGATCACCACGCTCAACAGGTCCAGACCCGGCACGTCGAGCGCTTCGGAGCCGAACTCGATCGCCTCGCCTTCGACCGTGAAGCCGCGGATGCGCAGCACGTTGTGCAGGGTCAGACCGTATTTCAGGCAATGCACACCGCCGGAGTTCTCGGCCAGGTTGCCGCCGATGGTGCAGGCGATCTGGCTGCTGGGGTCGGGCGCGTAGTAGAGCCCGTACGGTGCCGCGGCTTCGCTGATCGCCAGGTTGCGAACGCCGCATTGCACGGTGGCGGTGCGCGCGGACTTGTCGATCTTCACGATGCGATTGAATTTGGCCAGCGACAACGTCACGCCCAGCGCATGCGGCAATGCGCCGCCCGACAGCCCGGTGCCGGCGCCGCGTGCCACCACCGGCACCGCCAGCGCATGGCAGGCCTTCAGCACGGCCGCCACCTGGTCTTCGGTTTCCGGCAGCGCCACCACCAGCGGTTGCTGGCGATAAGCGGTCAGGCCATCGCATTCGTAGGGCGATGTGTCCTCTGCCTGGTGCAGCAACGCATGAGCGGGGAGCAGCGGTGCCAGTGCAGCCACGACCTGCGCGCGGCGGCGGGCGCGCTCGCCCGGGTCCGGTGCGTCGGTTCTCGCCAGCGGTGCCAGCGCAGGCGTTGGACCGGGGGCGAGGGCAGCTGCGCGGGGCGCGTCCAGCGCGGGTTCGTGTCGGACGGCATCTCTGGGCAGGGGCGCGTTCATGAGCAGCTCCGATGGTTGCGTCGTCAGGCGGCCGCCGTGAATACGGTCAGCACACCGGTGTAGCCGTAGAGGTGGTGGCGGGCGATCTCGCCGCTGGCGAAGAACCCCACCAGGGGCACGTCGCCCAGCGCATGCTGGACGATCTTCAGTTCGGCCGACGGCCCGCCGAAGTGCGCCCCGCCGCGACCAGCGCAGCTGATGTAGATCGCGCCCAGGATCGGCGGAGCCGCAGGACCGCCGTGTTCGCCACGCGCCGCGCCCCTTGAGAAGCGGGCCGACGGTTGTGGCACCACCACCGGATCCACGGGTGCGTCCAGCTCTTCGCGGATCTCGCTGCAGACGCGCACCAGGTCGCGCCGCGCGGCGACGGCGTCGCGCTGGCAGAACGCCAGCCGCACGCCGGTCTGCAACACATCGGCCACCGCCACCGCTTGCTGGCCCGGGTCGAGGCCGATCAGGTGGCGCACGCGGGTGTCGGTGCCGAACTGGCCACCGCGCGCCAACGCCGTGTCGAGCGCATCGGTCAGACCCACGAGCGTCGCGCGCAAGCGCGGCAGGGCCTCGCGCGGGTCGGCACTCTCGTTGATGCCGAGGTCGCGCATCAGGCAAGGCAAGGCGGGCTCGCCGTCGAGTTCCAGCACCAGGTTGCGTTCACAGGCGGTGATCGTTCGCGTCGGCCCGATCGGCTGGCAGCCCTGTGTCACGCGCGAAACCAGCGCCACGTCGCGCGTGAAGCCCACGCCCGACAGCCCGCCTTGCCAGACCCCATCGGCGATGTGCAAGGTGCCGGCGCGGGATGACGCGAGTCCGCCGAACAGGTAGCCGCTCTCGGTGCGGTCACTGAGTTCGGCGATCAGCTCGGGCAGGTCCGGCGTGGCCGGGTCGGCATGCACCAGGGCGCTGAACAAGTCGTCGCGCTCCAGCTTGCGGGCGCCGGAGAACAGCTGGAAGCGACCTGCCGCCAGCGCCGCCACCATCAACACCAAGGCCGGTTCGTCGATGTATTCGACACCCCCAGCGGCCACCCCCACGCCCACGCTGCCCACCCACGACACACCCGGCCAGCGCGCCCGCAACCCATCGACCAGCGCCTTCGCATGCGGCGCGTAGTGGTCGCTGAAGTAGACGAACCCCAGCGACAGCGGCCCGGCGCCGCTGGCATCGTGTGCGGCCACCTGGCCGTCGATCTGCGCGGCAACCAACCCCAGCGCCGCACGCCAGTCGGGGTGGGTGGCATGGCCGACGATGAAGGGGGCTGACATGGCGAAACGCGGGGAACGGGCCGTCGGTGTGGGGGTCTGCGGAAATGCCTGGGCAATCAGCGCAGCGGCGCCGACGGGCGCCGAGCCGGGCGCAGCCTACCTGCCACGCGAGCCGGACGCGGGCTTGCGCGGTGCGGCCGGGCTGCTGCGCTTGGGGGCTGCGGGGGAGGCTGACCCCTCTGGCGCGGCCGCCTTGGCGCCAGGCAGCCCTGTGTGCCCGGCAGCCATCGCCGCCGTGCTGTCCTTGACGATCCCGGCGAATTGCTCGGTCAGCGCTGTCCACCACTGCATCGGGTCGACAGCCGCCGGTGCTGTCGATGCGGGTGCGGCAGCAGCACCGGTTGCCGGAGCGTCAGTTGCGGACTCCGATGCGGTTGGCGCGGGCGGCGGGCTCGGGGCGGGCGCCGACGGGGCCGGCGATGGGGCGGACGACGGAGCAGGCGCCGAAGATGCCGGCCACCCCGCCTGCGGTTTGAGCTTCAGCGCGTTCTGCAGGTCGGCCATCGGCAGGTTCATGGTCTGCAAGGTCGACAGCGTCATGCGTTGCACTTCGAGCGCTTGAACGGTGGTGGCCAGCAACCTGGC
>JBDSMV010000186.1:0-5001 GCA_039915715.1 Rubrivivax sp.
GGCCATCTCGCGCATCCTGCGCGAACAGCGCATGCCCGAAGACTGGGTGGCGTCGGTGGTCGACCGTCGACTGCTGCAGGTGGCCCGCCAATTCCAGGGACAGGTGCAGGTCGGGGTGACGGTGGCGCCGGCGTTTCGCTCCGCACTCACCTCCGGCGCGGCCTATGGGGCCTACCGCGGCTCCACGCTCGAAGACACGCCCTCGTACGTGACCTGGCGACACTCGGCGTTCAGCGGCTGGTCGGTGGGCATCGGCGTTCCCGCCAAAAGCGTCGAGGCCAGCGCTTGGCGCGTCCTCGCCTTCGGCTTGCTGGGCGTTGGCGTCTCACTGGTCCTGGCGCTGTTGCTTGCTCGGCTGCTCGCTCGTCGCATCAGTGAGCCCGTGGCGCTGCTCGCGGCCCAGGCGCGCGCGCTCAGACGGGGCGGGTACAGCGCGTCACTGCATCACACGCTACCCGAGGCCGCAAGCCTGCCGCCCTTCGACGAGACGCCTGCACCCGCAGTCGCGGCGCGGCCTGGCGACGACGCACCCGACTCGCCGCGCCTGGCCATGCGGGAGCTGCGCGAACTGCAGCACGCCCTCGACGATGCGGGGCAGGCAATGCATGCACTCGGCCGGGCACGCTCGGAGGCCGAACGCGCCAACCGCGCCAAGGACGAGTTCCTGGCCATGCTCGGCCACGAACTGCGCAATCCCCTGAGCGCGATCACCGCCGCGACGCAACTGCTTCGAAAGCGGCCTGAAGGCGCCCGCATGGCATTGGTGCAGGGTGTGCTGCAGCGGCAGACCGCGCATCTGACCAAGCTGGTCGACGACCTGCTCGACGCCAGCCGGGTCAGCCGCGGCCAGATCGAGCTCGATCGGCGGCCGCTGGACTTCGCCGCACTGGTGCAGCGCGTGGCGGTGCAGGTGGTCAGCAGTTCGCCCAAGCACGAGCTCGATCTGCGGCTCGAGGCGGCCTGGGTGTCGGGCGACGACACCCGGCTCGAGCAGATCGTCACCAACCTGCTGACCAATGCGGTGCGCTACTCGCCTGACGGCGGCTTCATCCGCCTGGTGCTTTCACCCGGCGCCAACTGCGTGCTGCTCACCGTGCGCGACGAAGGCATCGGCATGGCAGCCGAGCTGTTGCCCCGCGTGTTCGACCTCTTCGTGCAGGGCGAGCGCGGCGCTGCACGGTCACAGGGCGGGCTGGGCATCGGCCTCACGCTCGCGCACCGGCTCGCCGAGCTGCACGGAGGGGGGCTCGAGGCCCACAGCGACGGCGAGGGACAGGGCAGCACGTTCACGCTGACGCTGCCGAGCATCGAGCCGCTATCGGGCAGTGAGCCGGCAACGCCGCCTGCCGACACGGGCGCCGGTGCCGGGCGGCGGCTCGAAGTGCTGCTGGTCGAAGACAACGACGACGGTCGGAAGATGCTTCGAGAAGTGCTTGAAGGCGCGGGGCACCATGTGACAGAAGCCGCGGACGGACCACAGGCCCTGGAACGGGCGGCCGCCGGAGCGTTCGACCTCGTACTGATCGACATCGGTCTGCCCGGCTTTGATGGCCTGGAGGTGGCCAGGCGGCTGCGCAGCATGGGGCCGCAGCTCGCCACCACGCTCCTTGTGGCGATCACGGGCTACGGCGCACCGCAGGATTACGCCCGCAGCCGTGCGGCCGGCTTTGACCTGCACGTGGTCAAACCCGTCGACGGCCTGGACCTGCTCGACCAGGTGCAGCGTCTGCTGCTGCAAGCGCTGTGAGTCGCGCCGAGAGCGATCGGTGCGCGGCGGTCGGCTCGTGGGACGAGGCGCTTCGCATCCAAGGTCACACTCGTTGCCGCGCTCCTCAGTGGTCCACAGCGGCAGCAGTGGCCCCACCCAACTGGCGCTCCCGTGCGCGCCCCGGCTGGCGAGCGCGGTGGTAGGCCGTGTTGGACTTGAACCAACGACCAAAGGATTATGAGTCCTCTGCTCTAACCAGCTGAGCTAACGGCCCGCAGGCGTCCCCGCCAGCGCGCCGATTCTATGGGTCGGCTTCCATCTCGAGAGGCAGTCCACGCCGGCTCTTGGCTCACTGCCCGGGTGCGGCTCGCAGTCCGAACAGTTCCGCCACCGCCCGTTGCACTTCGGCAGCCGCTCGACCACTGGCGTTGTGGTGCGAACCGCCATCGACCAGCACGAACCGCTTGGGCTCGGATGCGCGTTCGAACAGCGCCTTGCCCAACGATGGCACCACCAGGGTGTCGCTGCCGCCATGCAGCATCAACACCGGCATGTGCAGGTCGGTGATGCGGCTGGCCGCATCGAAGCGTTGCGTCACCAACGGACCCAGCGGAAGCCAGCCATAGCGGAAGCTGGAGAGCAGCGCCGGGATCGATGGAAACGCGCCTTCCAGGATCAGCCCTTTCGGCTTGCTGTCCGCCGGCACTTCATCTGCAAGTCGCACCGCGATCGCGCTGCCCAGCGAATGGCCGTAGAGATACCGCGGTGCGCCGCGGTGCTGCGCACCGAGCCAGTCCCACGCTGCTTGCGCATCTTCGGCCACACGGCTCTCAGTGGGAACCTCGTCGGTGCTCTGACCGAAGCCCCGGTAGTCGATGCCCAGCACCCCGAAGCCCATCGCATGCATGCGGCGCATGCGGCTCGCGCTGCTGCGCACGTCCCAGCGTGCGCCATGCAGGTAGAGCATCAGCGGCGCGTCGGCCGCGGGCTGAGGCAGCCACAGCGCGTGCAACTCGATCGCGCTGCCGGTCTCCTTCGATCGAAAGGAGACGCGCACATCGTCGATGCCGTCGGCGCCGCGACCGCCGTTCCAGCTGTTCTGGGCAGGCTGGAAGACCCAGCGGCTTTGCTGTTCATCAAAGGCGCTGCACCCGGCGGCCAACAGCACCGCAGCCACCACCCCGCCAAAAATCCAAGCCAACGACCGCTTCAAACCCGACCCCCCATCGGTCACGTGGCAGCGCTCCTGCGCGCCTGGCGCCGCTCCGATTGCAACGCGGTTGGGACCGACGAATGTCGCGTTGGTTCCGCGGCCCGCGTTCGATCGCCGGTCGGCTATGGTTTGGCCGAAAGCGCGCTGCCCACCATGCGCGATGTGATGTCGACAATCTGGATCATGCGGTCGTAGGCCATGCGTGTGGGTCCGATCACACCCAGCGTGCCCACGACCCGGCCATCGATCTCATACGGTGCAGTCACCACCGACAGTTCCTCGAACGGCACCACTCGGCTCTCGCTGCCGATGTAGATGCGAACGCCCTCGGCGCGGCTGCTGACTTCCAGCAGACGCATCAGTTCGGTCTTGCGCTCGAACACATCGAACAGCCGCCTCAGCCCGGCCATGTCGTTGCCGAAGTCCTGCACCCCGAGCAGATTGCGCTCGCCCGAGACGACGACGTTGTCGGTGTTCTCGGCCAGCACGTCGGATCCGGCCTGCACAGCGGCCTGCATCAGGGACGCGATCTCGGCGCGCAGCGCATCGATCTCGCGCTTGAGCCGCTCCCGAACCGCCTCGATCGTGAGGCCGGCATAGTGCGTATTGAGAAAGTTGCTGGCCTCGATCAGTTCGGACTGCTGGTGGTCGCGGGCCGTGACGATGACGCGGTTCTGCACATCGCCATCGGGTGCCACCAGGATCACCAGCACGCGCCGCTCGCCCAGCCGCAGGAACTCGATGTGGTGAAAGACGCTCGCCTTGCGCGGTGCCGTCACCACCCCGACGAAGCTCGACAGGCTGGACAACAACGATGCCGCCTGCGCAATCACGCGCTGCGGCTGGTCGGGTTGCAGCGCGTCCCGGCCGGTGGCCATCTCGGGCTGCGATTTCGACGGATCGGCCAGGCGAGCGCTCAGCATGGTGTCTACGAACATGCGGTAGCCACGCGCGGTGGGGATGCGCCCCGCGCTGGTGTGGGGGCTGACGATCAGACCCAGCTCTTCCAGGTCGGCCATCACGTTGCGGATCGTGGCCGGCGACAGGTCCAGGCCCGACGTGCGCGACCCCACCGGGGTGCCATCGGCAATGTACCGTTCGACCAGCGTTTTCAGCAGCGTTCTTGCACGATCGTCGAGCATGGTGCCGATTGTAGGTAGGACCGCCCGAACAGGGCGTTGGCCCCGTTTGGCTGCGCACCCCTATGGTGTAATCGTTCGCATGCCGACCCGGTTTCGTCATGCCGCCATCGTGGGCAAGTACCAGGCCCGAGGCATCCGCCAGGTGCTCGAGGAGATCGCGCATTTCCTGGTCGAACAGGGGCTCGACGTTTCGTTCGAGCGCGACACGGCGATGAACACCGGCGTGGTCGACTTCGACGCGCTGGACATCGCCGAACTCGGCCGCCGTTGCGACCTTGCGGTGGTGGTGGGCGGCGACGGCACCATGCTCGGCATTGCGCGCGAACTGGCCCGCTTCAATCTGCCGCTGATCGGCATCAATCAGGGCCGGCTCGGGTTCATCACCGACATTCCGCTCGACAGGTTCCGCGACGCGCTGGGTCCGGTGGTGGCAGGCGACTTCGAAGAAGAACGTCGCACCATGATCGAAGGTGATGTGTGGCGCGACGGCGAACGCATCTTCGAAGGCCTGTCGATGAACGATGTGGTGGTCAGCCGCGGTGCCACTGCCAGCATGGTCGAGTTGAAGGTGCATGTCGGCGACGACTTCGTGGCCAACCTGCGCGCCGACGGCTTGATCGTTGCTTCGCCCACCGGCTCCACCGCCTATGCGCTGTCGGCCGGCGGGCCGATCCTGCACCCGGGCATCGGCGGTTGGGTGGTGGTGCCGATTGCCTCGCACACCTTGTCCAACCGCCCGATCGTGCTGCCCGACTGCGGCGAAATCCGCATCGGCATCGTCAGTGGCCGGGAAGTCTCGGCCAACTTCGACATGCAATCGATCGCGAGCCTGTTGCACGGCGACGAGGTGCGCGTGCGGCGCTCGGCCTTCGAGGTGCGCTTCGTCCACCCGCGCGGCTGGAGCTACTACGCCACATTGCGCCGCAAGCTGAGCTGGT
>JBDSMV010000222.1:0-4830 GCA_039915715.1 Rubrivivax sp.
GGCAAGCACCACAAGGCCTATGTCGACAACCTGAACAAGCTGCAAAAGGACACCGAGTTCGCGTCGATGAAGCTTGAAGAGATCGTCAAGAAAGCCTCGGGCGGCGTCTACAACAACGCTGCGCAGATCTGGAACCACACCTTCTTCTGGAACTGCATGAAACCGAGCGGCGGCGGTGAGCCCACCGGCAAGCTGGCCGACGCGATCAAGGCCAAGTGGGGCAGTCATACCGATTTCAAGGACGCCTTCGTCAAGTCGGCGGTCGGCAATTTCGGCTCGGGCTGGACTTGGCTCGTGAAAAAGGGAGACGGCAGCGTCGATATCGTCAATACCGGTGCTGCCGGTACCCCGCTGACCACCGGCGACACGGCCCTAATGACGGTGGACGTGTGGGAACACGCTTACTACATCGACTATCGCAACCAGCGCCCGAAGTTCGTCGAGACATACCTCGACAAACTCGTGAACTGGGAGTTCGCGCAGAAGAATTTCGGCTAAACGTCAGCTTTGGGGGGCCGGCATCGCGCAGGGTCGCGTGCCGGCCCTTCTCATGTCGACTACTTGCTGAAGGGCTTTCCACGCAGGCGCGTGCCGGCCTTGATGCCGTGCTTGTCGAACCAGCCCTGGTTCATCTCGAGCGCATAACGCACCGGCTTGGCCGAGCAGTGCGACGCCTCGGACTGCGGCTCCATGTCGGCGAGGTTGACGATCGTGCCGTCGTCAGCGATGAAGGCGATCGTCAGCGGCAGCAGCGTGTTGCGCATCCAGAAACAGCGCACGCCGGGGCTGCGTTCGACGAACAGCATGCCCTCGTTGGTGCCCATCTGGCGTCTGAGCATCATGCCGGTGGCCTGCTGATCGGGCGTCACCGCCAGTTCGGCCTGGATCAGGTGCATCCCGGCGCTGATCGGCACCGTCTCCAGCCGCGGCTGCGGCGCGGTCTGGCACCAGGCGGGCGCGGCAAGCAACATGGCGGTGACCATCAGCGCAGCGCGGCTCGCAGTCAGTACAGATCGGGTTGTGTTGATGCAGATCATGGTCGGGTCTGGAAATCGAAGCTAGATTATTGCGGGTGAACCCCCACCACCGATGACCGCCGGCCGTGTGCTTGCATCTGCAGGCAGAGACGGCACGGAGCCCGAGCGGCATGTGCTCGACGACCCGATCGAGTTCGACCACTGCAGCCGCTGGCTGCAAGGTCCGCGCGGTGAGCGGCTGGCTGAGTCCGTGCTGCAGTTGGGCGGTCTGCACTGCGCGGCCTGCAGCAGCATGATCGAATCCGCCTTGCTGAGGCTGCCCGGGGTGCGCGCTGCGCAGGTCGGCTCGGCCGCCAGCCTGGCCACCGTGCGGTGGGACCCGTCTGCGACCCGGCTTTCACTGCTCATCGATGCGGTGGTGCGCGCTGGCTATTCGGCAGTACCCGACGCCGCTGCACCGGCAAGGGCCTTGCGCCAGCACCTGCAACGGAAAGCGCTTTGGCAACTGTTCGTGGCGGCGTTCTGCGCCATGCAGATCATGATGCTGGCCACGCCTTCTTACGTGGCCGCACCGGGCGACCTGCAGCCCGATGTGCGGCAACTGCTGAACCTGGCGAGTTGGCTGCTGAGCCTGCCGGTGCTGGTGTTCTCGGCTGCGCCGTTCTTCAGGGCGGCTTGGGTCGCGTTGCAGCAGCGCCGCGTCAACATGGATGTGCCGGTGGCGCTGGGCGTGGCCATCACTTTCATCGCCAGCACCGGCGCCGCTTTCGATCCTGGCGGCGTCTTCGGGCAAGAGGTGTATTTCGATTCGATGGCGATGTTCCTGAGCTTTCTGCTCGGAGCGCGCTACCTGGAATTGCGCGCCCGGCATGCCGCAGCGCAATCGCTGGAAGCCGAGCTGGCCCGCTTGCCGGAAACGGCAGAGCGCATGGAAGCCGATGGCAGTACCCTCAGCGTCAGCTTGAAGCGGCTGCAGCCCGGCGACCGAATCCGCGTGCCGGTGGGCGCCGCCTTCGGTGCCGATGGGGTCATCGAAGCCGGCAGCACTCGGGTTGACGAGTCGATGTTGACCGGCGAAGCCCGCGCGGTGCTGCGCAGCACCGGCGACGAGGTCATCGCCGGCAGCCTGAACCTGGAAGCCGCGGTGCGGGTGCGCGTGGTACGGGTGGGTGCCGACACGCGACTGCGCCACATCGTCTCGATGATGCAGAGTGCGATGACCCAGCGCCCGGCGGTGGCGCGAATGGCCGATCGCTGGGCCGCTCCATTCTTGTGGGCGGTGCTGCTGCTGGCTGCCGGCGCGGCCGCGGTCTGGTCGCTGATCGACCCGGGCAAGGCGCTGTGGGTGGCGGTTTCGGTGCTGATCGTGACCTGCCCTTGTGCGTTGTCGCTGGCCGCACCGGCCACGCTGGTGGCCGCGGCCCGCGGGTTGGCGCAGCGGGGCGTGCTGCTGCAGCGGCTGGATGCGCTTGAAGCGCTGGCCCGCGTGCAACAGGTTTGTTTCGACAAGACCGGCACCCTGACCGACGGCCAGCCGCAATGGTGCGCGACCCAGCTCTCGCCGGCAGGGCGTGCACGGTTCCGCCCGGCCGCCGAGGGTGGCAATCCCGATGCCGAATCGGCCGCGCTGCACCGGGCAGCGGCACTCGCGTCTGCATCGTCCCATCCGCTGTCACGCGCGCTGGTGATGGCTGCCGGCGTCGCAACAAGGTCCACGCCGGGACCCGCCGCCGCGTGCGATGCGGTCGAAACCGCCGGCCTTGGCTTGAGCGCAGTCGACGCCGAGGGGCACACCTGGCAGCTCGGTTCAGGGCGCTGGGTGGCTGGCCCGGACGCCGACGCCGCTGATGCGGACGCCCATGTTGCGCTGGGGTGCGACGGCGCGCTGCTGGCCACTTTCGCCTTCGAAGAAGCGGTGCGTCCCGATGCCGCAGCCACCGTGCGCGCCCTGCGCGACAGCGGCGTGAGGGTGACCCTGCTGACGGGCGATCGCGCATCGCGCGCATCCGCATTGGCGACCCGGCTGCAGATCGACGAGGTGTGTGCAGCCGCCAGCCCCGCCGACAAGCTGGCCGTGCTGGCGCGCGCGCAAGCCGGCGGGCGCTGCGTGGCGATGGTCGGCGACGGCATCAACGACGCTCCGGTGCTCGCCCGTGCCGATGTGTCGCTGGCGATGGGGCAGGGCGCATTGATCGCACGGTCGCAGGCCGATGCGGTGATTACATCGAACCGCCTGTCGGACCTGCTCGGCGCACGCGCCACGGCAATCAAGGCGATGACCATCGTGCGGCAGAACTTCGTCTGGGCGGGGCTCTACAACCTGTGCAGCATTCCGTTGGCGCTGGCCGGTTTGTTGCCACCGTGGGCCGCCGGGCTCGGCATGGCCGGCAGCTCGCTGGTGGTGATCGGCAATGCCTTGCGCGCCGCCCGCTGAAGCTTGCAAGCGCCCCGTCATGGAGAGCCTGTTCCTGCTGATCCCGCTGTCGCTGGTGCTGGTGCTCGGCATTCTGGTGCTGTTCGGATGGGCCTTGCAGGGGGGGCAGTTCGACGATCTGGAGCAGGAAGGCGAACGCATCCTGAACGCTGAAGCGCCGACGCTTGATGTCGATCAAGTCGAAGAGGCGGGTGGCCCGGAACAATTCGGTGTTGCACGCAAGCGCGCGTGCACCGATGCCATCGTGCCCGCAGGAGACCCTTCATGGCGACAGCCACCCACCTGACCCCGACTTCGGCCCTGCACGCGAACGCCGCGGTGGCCAGCGAAGCGGTCTATGCCGACACCGCGGTGCGCGTGCTGTCGCTGGCGGCCATCGTCTGGGGCGTGGTGGGCATGCTGGTGGGGGTGATCATCGCTTCGCAACTGGCCTGGCCCGAACTCAACTTCGGCATCCCGTGGTTCAGCTATGGCCGGCTGCGACCGCTGCACACCAACGCGGTGATCTTCGCTTTCGGCGGCTGCGCATTGATGGCCACCTCGTTCCATGTCGCGCAACGCACCTGCCAGACGCGCCTGTTCATGCCGAAGCTGGCGCTGTTCGTGGCCTGGGGCTGGCAAGTGGTGATCGTCGCCGCCGCCATCAGCCTGCCGCTCGGTATGACGCAGGGCAAGGAATACGCCGAACTCGAATGGCCGATCGACCTGCTGATCACGGTGGTGTGGGTGGCCTACGCGGTGGTCTTTTTCGGCACCATCGCGCGGCGCAAGATTCGCCACATCTATGTCGCCAACTGGTTCTTCGGCGCCTTCATCCTGACGATCGCACTGCTGCACATCGTCAACGGAGCGGCGGTTCCGGCCAGCTTCACCAAGAGTTATTCGGCCTACGCCGGGGTGCAGGACGCGATGGTGCAGTGGTGGTACGGCCACAACGCGGTCGGCTTCTTCCTGACGGCAGGCTTCCTCGGAATGATGTACTACTACATCCCGAAGCAGGCCGGGCGGCCGGTCTATAGCTACCGCCTGAGCATCGTCCACTTCTGGGCGCTGATCTTCACCTACATGTGGGCGGGTCCGCACCACCTGCACTACACAGCACTGCCGGACTGGGCGCAGAGCGTGGGCATGGTGTTCAGCCTGATCCTCCTGGCCCCCAGTTGGGGCGGCATGATCAACGGCATCATGACGTTGCAGGGTGCGTGGCACAAGCTGCGCGACGACGCGATCATCAAGTTCCTGATCGTCAGCCTGTCGTTCTACGGCATGGCCACCTTCGAGGGGCCGATGATGTCGATCAAGACCGTCAACGCGCTCAGCCACTACACCGACTGGACCATAGGCCACGTGCACGCCGGCGCGCTGGGGTGGGTGGGCCTCATCTCGATGGGCACTCTTTACTACATCGTGCCGCGCATG
>JBDSMV010000235.1:0-18267 GCA_039915715.1 Rubrivivax sp.
GCTGGAGAAAGACGGGCGCCAGATTCCGTACGACATCCGGATGGGCGTGTGGGTCACGGTCGAAGCCGAAACCGACTACATCAAGCACTGCTTCGAGGAATACAACGCCCACACCGACCCGAGCGGCCGCTACTTCACGCTCTACAAGCGCTGGCACCTGATCGGGCTCGAAGTGGGTTTGTCGGTGGCCAGCGTGGCACTGCGCAGCGAGCCCACCGGGGTCGCGACGGCTTGGAATGCCGACGTGGTCGCCACCGCCAAGCGCGACCTGCAGGTGGGCGAACTGCTGGACGGCGAGGGCGGCTACACCGTGTGGGGCAAGTTGCTGCCGGCCACGAAGTCGCTGTCGATGGGCGGACTGCCGCTGGGGCTGGCGCACGATGTCAAGGTGATCCGCCCGATCAAGCAGGGCCAGAGCCTGTCGTGGTCCGACGTGGCGATGGACACCACCACCCGGGCCTGGCAGACGCGAAAGGCGATGGAGGAGGCTTTTGGCGGCCGCCACCTCGAGGCTGCATGAGCGCAAACAGAATGGCCCTCGTCGACCGCATGACCCCAGAACAGTTGCTGAGCCACATCGACAGCGGCGAGCCGTGGCCCGCCAGCTTGCCTGCCGATGCCTTCGGCGACCCCGCCGCCGCCTGCCAGACCGCATTGGCGGTGCGCGCGCTGCGCATTGCCCGCGGTGAGATTCCGCGCGGCTACAAGATCGGCTTCACCAACCGCGGCCTGTGGGAACGGTATGGTGTCCATGCGCCGATCTGGGGCACCGTCTGGGACACCACGCTGACCCAGGTCGACGGTGACTCCCGTGCCGCGCCGGACGATGGCGCTGCAGCCACCACGCTGTCGTTGCAGGGCCTTTGCCAGCCGCGCATCGAGCCCGAAGTGGTGTTCGGATTGAAAGCGGCGCCAGCCGACGGTGCCGGCCTCGACGTGCTCTTCGACGCCATCGACTGGGTCGCCACCGGCTTCGAAATCGTGCAGTCGCACCGGCCGGGCTGGCGCTTCAACGCCGCCGACACCCTGGCCGACAGCGGTCTGCACGGCCGCCTGCGGGTCGGCCCCCGCAGGCCGTTGTCGGGGTTGGCGAGCGACGCCGGCGGGTTGGTCGAGATGCTGCAAGGCACCACTGTCGTCCTGCAGCATGACGGCGCCGATGTCGATGAAGGCGGCGGCGCCAATGTGCTCGGCAGCCCGCTGCATGCGTTGCGCCACTTCGTCGATGAACTTCGTGCCTGCCCCGGTGCGCCGCAGCTTCGCGCCGGCGACATCGTCACCACCGGCACCTGGACCGATGCCTGGCCGGTGCGGGCAGGCGAACGCTGGTGCTCGCGCTACGGCGCCCGCCTGCCGGATCTGCAGATCGACTTCAGTTGATGGCAGCGCTCAACCGCCGGCAGTGGCTGACGGGGTCGGCTGCAGCCGCAGCCGCGTCAGTCACCGGCATGTTGCCAACGCGGGGGGCAGCGGCAGACACCGCGGCTGCGACGGCGTCCTCGGACACGGCGCTGCAGACCCGCGCCGTACCGTCCAGCGGCGAAGCATTGCCACTGGTGGGCCTGGGCAGCTGGATCACCTTCAATATCGGCACCGACCCGGTGGCGCAGGCGCGCTGCACGCAGGTGGTCGGCGCCTTCCTGGGTGGCGGTGGCCGCCTGATCGACAGCTCGCCGATGTATGGCTCCTCGCAGCCGGTGATCGGCAAGGCACTTTCGACGCTGGGTCGTGCTGAGCGCGTGTTCTCGGCCGAGAAGGTCTGGATCGGCAACGCCGCCCGCGGAACCGCGCAGATGGACGCCTCGCGCGCGTTCTGGGGCGTGCCGCGCTTCGATCTGATGCAGGTCCACAACCTGCTGTCGTGGCAAGAGCACCTGCCGCGGCTGCTGCAGATGAAGGCTGCGGGGCAGTTGCGGTATGTGGGCATTACCACTTCGCATGGCCGGCGCCACGACGACCTGATGCAGATCATGCGCACCCAGCCGATCGACTTCATCCAGCTGAGCCACAGCCTGGTGTCGACCGAAGCCGAAGCGCGGCTGCTGCCGCTGGCACACGATCGCGGCATTGCGGTGATCGCGAACCGCCCGTTCGAGCAGGGCGCGCTGCTGCGGTCGTTGCAAGGCAAGCCGTTGCCGGGTTGGGCGGCCGAAATTGGCTGCGACGGCTGGGCGCAGGCGGCGTTGAAATACATCGTTTCGCACCCGGCGGTGACCTGTGCCATACCGGCCACCGGGCAGGCGGCCCATGTGCGGCAGAACCTCGGCGCCGCGCGTGGCCCGCTGCCGGACGCGGCGCTGCGGCGGCGCATGGTCACCGACGTGGCGCGGCTGGTGTGAGGCGAGCTGCCACCCGCTCTTGCGCCACCGGCGGGCGGCTCGCCCGATGAGCGAATGGTGGACCTACCGCCCGCAAAACTTGCTGATGTTTGCGCCGGACACCTACTGGCGCCTGTTCGAATTGCACAACGCTGCGGCATGGCCCCTGCCCTGGGTGCTGCCGCTGCTGGGCGCCGGGTGGCTGTGGTGGTGGTGGCGTCGACCGCTCGGTGCCGCGCTGCTGGTCGGCCTTGCCGGCTCGGCCCTGGCGTTGGTCACTGTGGCCTGGTCTTTTCTGTGGCGGCTGTATGCGCCGATCAACTGGGCGGCCGAGGGGTTCGCGTGGCTGTTCGTCGGGTTGTCCGTGGGACTGCTGGTGATGGCGGCCCTGACGGCGCGGGGCTTTCAGCCCCCGACCGCAGCGCCGCTGCGGCGCGGCACGGCGCTGGCACTGCTCGCCTTTGCAATCGGCGCACACCCGTTGCTGGCAGCGACCGCCGGGCGGCCGTGGACGCAGGCCGAGGTCATTGCGCTCGCACCCGATCCAACCGTGATCGCCGTCCTGGGCCTGCTGCTGGCCAGCCGCAGCGGCAGCGGGTGGTTGCAAGGGTCGCTGCGGGCGCTGCTGTGGTGTGGCGCGCTGGCCTGGTGCGCCATCAGCAGCGCCACCTTGTCGACGATGGGCTCGGGCGAAGGCGCGGTGCCCGCGCTGGCCGGGGGCTTGGCATTGTCGGTGTGCCTGTTCGGCCGACGGCCGGAGGCGGCCCGCTCGCCGCCGTTTCGCGGCTGAATTCGAGCCGCTGCCTTCTCTCCGCTGCCCTTTCGCCGCTGAATTTCAACGCGGCTGGCGCGACTCCCCGGGCTTGCCCGGCGCTGGCGGGGTGCGGTCATCGGGCAACGGCTTCGCGGGTGGCACCGGTTTGCCGTCCTTGGCACCCAGCACCGACTCGCTGATGGCTTCGCCCAGCGACTCCAGCGGGCTTTCGTCGTCGACCTCCGCCGGTTCGGTGGGCTTGGGGTCGGCTTGCTTGGGATCGTTGGGTGCCATGGTGAGTTTCCTTGGTCTGAGGAGGTCGGCGGCGCTGTGACGCTGCCATGGGCCGCAGGCTAGCACCGCAGCGCTGTCACGGCGGGGTCGCTGGGATTGGACTGTCGCCCGCTGGGTCCGTCGGCCCCGACGGGGTCCCCGCTGGCAGGCGCTTTCGAAGCACCGCGTTGACCTCGGCGCCGAAGATCAATGTCGCGGCGCTGGCATACAGGAACACGAGCGTGGCCACCAGGCCGGCGAATTCGCCATAGACCAGCAGCAACTTGCCAGCGCTGCGAAGCGACTTCGACAGCAATGCCGCAGCACCGATCCAGAGCGCGGCGCCGATCAGCGCGCCGGGTACCACGGTTCGCAGGCGCTGCGGAAGGTCGTGCAGCCAGCCGTAGGTCAGCGCATAGATCGGCGACAGCACCACATAGGCCAGGCCATAGCGAACCGCGTCATGGAGCCAAGGGCTGCGGTTGGCCGCCGGCGCACCGTTGTGGATCAGCAGCCACACATAGGGCGTGATCACCACCGAACTGAAGGCGACGACGATCGCCAGGCCCACCACCGCGGTGAAGAGCGTGACCTTGATGCAGGCGCGCCAGAACGACAGGCCGGCTTCCACCCCATAGGCCTTGTTGAGCGCGGTGCGCACCGCCTGCATGCCGGACGATGCGGTCCACATCGTCACCAGCAGGCCGATCGCCAGCAACGCCTGGTTGCGCTGCGCCAGCACCTGGTCCACCACCGGCTGCAGCGCTTCCCGCACCACGGGCGGCGTGTAGCTGACGATGCGCGTGGCCAACTCGGCAGCATCGCCTGGCCGGCCGATGTAGGCCGCAGTGGCCGCCACCAGCAACAACAGCGGAAACATCGACAGCACCATCGAGAACGCCACGCTCCCGGCCTGCGTGGCACTTTGATGGCGCACATAGCCCTGCGCCGCGCGCATCAGCACCAGAAGCCCCGGCACCCTCACGAGCGCGCGCCCGACGCGGGACCCCGTCGCCACCCGCACCTGCCGCAGACTGTTCATGGTGCGGCGCCCCGACGTGATGCGAAGGGTGCCCGTGGTGGCTGGGGGGCGGGCTCGGGACGGGACGACCGGTGGCGGTGCTGCATGGGCGCAGCGTAGCAAGCACCGGGCCGCAGCCCCGTCTGCAGATGGTGCTTGGGTGCCTGCGTTCGATCCCGAGCCCGGTCTCGCCGACCGTCTGCGCCAGCCTGACCGGTGTCGCTACTCCTTCGCCACGCGTGCCGTGCGCCGGCCCGGCTGCCATCGCAGTTGCCGCTGCGGATTCAGCGCCGCATGCACCACAGCGCCCAGCATCTCCAGCGTCTGTTCCTTCTGCATCACGGCGCTGACTCCGGCTTGCGCGGCGCCGGCGCGCAGGGTTTCGCAGACATAGCCCGATGCGATCACCACCGGCAGCCCGGGCCGCACCGACTTCAGTGCCTGCGCCAGTTCCAGACCGGTGATGCCGGGCATGTTGTAGTCGGTGAAGACCAGATCCGGCGCCAGCAGGCCACCCCGAACGAGGTCGACAGCCGCCCTCGCATCCAGGCAGATGTGGCTGCGGTAACCCAACCGCTGCAGCAGACTCTGCACCAGCAGCGCCATGACCTCGTCGTCGTCCACGACCAGCACTTGCTGGCCCTGGCCCCGCGGCACCACCACGGCAGCCTCGTCAAGCGCCGAAGGTTGGCTCTCGAGTTCGACCAGCGGCAGGTAGACATCGAAGCAACTGCCCTGCCCCGGCGTGCTGCCGACCTCGATCGCCCCACCCATGGCCTTGACGATGCCGTGCACCACCGCCAGGCCCAGACCCGTGCCCTGCCCCGGCGGCTTGGTGGTGAAGAAGGGCTCGAACAGGCGCCGGCGGGTGGCTTCTTCGATGCCGCAGCCATCGTCGCGAACCCACAGGTGGACATGCGCGCCCGCTGTCAGGCCGGCGGGAGGGCAAGTCTGGTGCACGGTCTCGATCCCGATTTCGATCTGCCCGCGTCCAGCCGGCAGCGCCTGCCAGGCGTTGGTGCCCAGGTTCATCAACACCTGCTGCAGTTGAGTGGGGTCGCCCATGGTGGCCAGCGGTCCGGGTGGCCGCACCACCACCAGCTCGACTTCGGTGCCGGCCGCAGCGCGCAACATCGCCGCCGCCTCCTCGACCAACGGCAGCAGCGGCACCTTGACCCAGACGTCGGGCTGGTGGCGGCTGAAAGCGAGGATCTGCTGCACCAGGCTGCGGGCACGGCGGCCCGCCTTGCCGATCTGCTGCAAATGAGCCTGCGCCGGATGCCCCGCCGCCACGTCCTGGCCCGCCAGCGCCGCGTTGCCGAGGATCGCCGCCATGATGTTGTTGAAGTCGTGGGCGATGCCACCGGCCAGCGTGCCGATGGCTTCGAGCTTGCGAGCGTCCAGCAGCTGTGCTTCCAGCGCCAGCCGCTTCGCTTCGGCCCTGCGCAGTTCGGTCACGTCGGTGTAGGTGCGCAACACGCCGCCGCCTTCGATCGGCACGCTGCGCAGCTCGATCACGACGCCGTTGGGGCGGGTGCGTTCATAGCATTGCGGCCGGTCCAGGATGCCCCCTGCGCGAACGAACTCGCGGATGTGTTCGGGGGTGGCGCTGAACTCGTCGGTCGACCACTGGTACTCCAGCACCTGGGTGAAGGTCGGCCGTGATGCCATCAGCGCGGCCGGCAAGCCAAGCAACTCGATGGCGCGACGGTTGCAGACCTCGACCACCTGCTGCGGGCTGACCATCATCACGCCCTGCTCCATGCGCTCCAGCGTGGCTTCCAGCGCGCGTGTCTTGGTGGCCAGCAGCGCCTGGCTGTCGCGCAAGGCACGGCTGCCGCGCTCGCGCTCAATCGCAATCGACGCCACATGCGCCGCGTCGACGATGGCAGCGGTCTCGTCGGCTGTGGGCACGCGCGCCGCCGGGTGGGCGCTGGCCAGCGCACCCAGCAAGCGACCGTCGGGGGCCTGGATCGGTTCGAACCACAGCGACTTGTAGCCGGCAAGCCCTGCAGCCTCTTGCAGCGGTGTCTCGGCACGACCCCGTGGCAGACCCCATGGCACTCCCGAGCTGACCCAGCGCCGCAACACAGAGCGGGTGCCGGAATCGACATCCACATCGGCATCGGCACCCACACCCGCACCCGCACCCGCACCCGAACCCACACCCGCACCCGCACCCGCCCAGGGTCCGCCGGCCAGGCAGAACGCGGCAACCGCGGCGCTGAATCCGGCGGACGGTGCAGGCGGCCAGGCTTCGGCGTCACCTTCGGCTGCCGCGCCGGAACTCGATTCCGCAAGGGGTCCAAAGCAGGGCGCCAATGCGGGGTCGACCGGCAAGATGGCGCACCACCGACCCAGCTGGCACTGCGCGTCGCGTTCGACTGCCGCCAGCACCGTCGCCAGCGGCTGACCCGTGGCGATCAGGGTCATGATTCGCGCCCGCGCGGCATCGTGGGATTCCCGCAAGACGGGCGACCTGGCGGACCTTGGCGACCGATGCGGCATTTCCGCGCCCTGCAAACCTTGCGCCCCGGGTGGCAATTGGACGGCGGCGTGCAGCTCCCTGTTGCTTAGCTGGGTCTGCCATTGTGCTTGCCGCCTGCCGGGGCCGGGCTCGCGCGCACCACCGTCGGCCAACCGTCTCATGGAACCAGGACCGACCATTCAGGCCACCGTGACCTGGTCGCGGCCAGCGGCCTTGGCGCGGTACAACGCCGCGTCTGCACTGGCAATCAGGCTCATTGCATCGTCGCCGGGCACCCAGGCTGCCACCCCGGCAGAAACCGTGATCGCCGCAATCGCTTCCTGCGATCCGCGCTTCTTCAGGCGCATGCGGCTCACCACGCTGCGTGCCGCCTGCGCCGTTTGCACCGCCCGGGTCGTGGTCGATGCCGGCAGCAGCAACGCGAACTCTTCGCCGCCGATGCGCGCGGCCCGCACATCGGCCCCCTGCGACACGCGACTCAGTACCTGCCCCATGGCCTCGATGACGCTGTCGCCGACCGGGTGGCCATAGGTGTCGTTGACGCGCTTGAAGTGGTCGATGTCCAGCACCACGATGCAATGCGAATGACCGGCCGGCGGCGGCGCCGACAGCATTCGCTGCATGGCATCGTCGAACCCCTTGCGATTGAGCAGCTTGCTCAGCGGGTCGGTGCAGGCTTCGATGCGCAACCGTTCGACCGACTGCTGCAGCCGCACGATCGAGCGTCGGCCCTCGGCCACGGTGTCCTGTAGTGACTGCACCATCGACTGCATGTGGTGAGTGCCGGCTGTCAGCTCCGACAGTTGCGGGGACAGTTCGTCGGTTCCGCCCTCGACTTGCCGTTTCGCGCCCGGGCTGCCTCCCATCAACGCCTGCGTCAGTCCGGCCAGTTGGCTGCCGTAGGCGCGCGCGCTGTCGCCGGTGCGGTCGGCACTGGCCGAGACCATGCCCATCAGGCGCTCGAACTCGAGCTGCGACGCAGCCACCATGCTTGCTTCGGGCGCTGCCACGTGCGACTGGTGCAGCGTTCGCATCGTGGTCGTCGACAGCCGCGCCGACGCCTGCCGGGCGTCGGCGAAGGCCTGGCTCAATCCCGGGTTGATGCCTGCCAGATGTTCATAGCAAACCGCGAAAGTGTGCGGATTCAGCACCGCGTCGTGCGCATTCATCTCGGCAATCACGAGCTTCAGCAGCACCAGGCTCTCTTCACGGTTCTGTTGATAAGTTGGGCTCACATGGTGCCTTCGACTTCGAGATCGGCCCAATCGGTCAGCAGCGACACGCTGCCCCGGCCAGGGGCGTGGAATGGCATGGGGTCCGGCACAGGCACCGGCGCTGCAAGGGCCAACCTGCCGACCGTGGCTTCACGCACCTGGCGCATCGCCAGCATGGCGACCAACTGCGCCAGCGTCATCGGCCGGGCCACCAGGTAGCCCTGCACCGACTCGCAGCCCGCCTGCCGCAGCACTTCCAGTTGCGCCAGGTCTTCGACGCCTTCGGCGATCGTGCCCATGCCGAGCGTGCGGGCCATCTCGACGATGGTGCGCACCAGAGCCTTGGCTTCGTCGCGCGCCATCATCTCGAGCACAAAGGCGCGGTCGATCTTCAGCAGGTCGAACGGAAACCGCAGCAGATAAGCCAGCGACGAGAAGCCCGTGCCGAAGTCATCGAGCGCGATCTTCACCCCCAGCTTGCGCAGCCCGTGCAGGTTGGCCAGCGCCACCGGCACCGCGTCCATGAACAGCGACTCGGTGATCTCGATCTTCAAGCGGCTGGCCGGCAGCCCGGTGCGGGCCAGCGCCCGGCGCACGCTTTCGACGAAGTCTTCGCGCATCAACTGCACAGGCGACGCGTTGACCGACACCGAGATCGACTCGTGCAGCACCACCGCGCCGGCGCAGGCCTGCTCCAGCACCCACAGGCCGATCTCGCGGATCTGGCCCGAGGTTTCGGCGATCGGGATGAATTCGGCCGGCGACACGAATCCGAGTTCGGGGTGGCTCCAGCGCAGCAGCACTTCGGTTCCGACCACGCGTCGCGTCTCGATGTCGACCTGCGGTTGCCAGGCCAGCGAGAACTGGCCGGCTTCGAGCGCGCCGCGCAGTTCTCGCGACACCTGCACGTGGCGCCGGTGGCGGTCACCCAGGTCGCTGGAAAACAACTGGAAGCGGCCGCGTCCGGCTTCTTTGGCCGCGTACAGCGCCAGGTCGGCGTTGCCCAGCAGCGCATCCAGATCGGTGCTGCCGCCGGGGCCGCCAGCATCGCCCAGCGCCACCCCGACGCTGACGCTGAAGCGCACGCTGCGCTCGCCCAGCTCAAGCGGCTGCAGCATCGCTTCGACCAGCCGGCGTGCGATCGCCTGGGCCTGCATCTCGTCACTGACCGGGTCGATCAGCAGCGCGAATTCGTCGCCCCCCAGCCGCGTGGCCAGATCCTGCGGACGCATGCAGTGGCGCATGCGGCGCGCCACCTCCACCAGCACCGCATCGCCGATCGCATGGCCCTGGGTGTCATTGATGAACTTGAAGTGGTCGACGTCGATGCAGATCAGCGCCAAGCGTGTGCCGCAAGCGGCTGCCGTTTCGCTGGCGCGCCGCAGGCGGTCTGCCAGCTGCAGCCGGTTGGCGAGTCCCGTCAGCGAATCGAAATGGGCCAGTTGTTCGAGCCGTTCGCGCGCCAGCCGCGCCGGCGTGATGTCGGTGACCACGCCGCGCCAGCCCTGCACCGCGCCAGCGGCCGACAGCAGCGGTTTGCCGCTGAACGACCACCACATCGGTCCGCCGACGGTCTGCACCGGCACCGCCACGTCCCGGAATGGGCGACCCGCCGCCATCGCGTCGGCCAGCGGCGCCAGAACCGCCGGATCGGCAGCCGGCGCGCGCGCCACCAGAGCCGACAACAGCGCCGCCCCTTGAACCAGTTGCTCGGTGCCGTAGAGGGCCTTGGCCAGGCGCCCTGACAAGCGCACGAAGCGGCCCTTGGCATCGGTTTCCCACAGCAGGTCGGCCGAGTTCTCTTCGAAGTCGCGCAACAGCAGACCGATCCATTCGCGCTGGCGTTCGGCCTGGCGTTCGGACACCAGCCGGGCGGTGCCGATGCGCGCGGAGGTCAGGGCACAGAGGCTCAAAAGCGCGGCGTAGAACAGCACCATCACCGTCAGCTGCGGCGACACGCTGCCGCCGTCGCGCCACAGTCCCAGCACGGTCCCGCCCGTCATCGTGGCCAGCCACACCACAGCGGCCTGGGGCACCGACGCCAGCGCAAAGGCGCCGCCGCACATGATGCCCACCACCAGCGTGGCCAGCAGCAACTGTTGCTCGGGCGCGATCGCCGCCAGCCAGCCCGCAGTTGCTGCGGCCCACAGCAGGCTCAGCACGAAGACGCCGCTCACCATGCGCCTGACTGCCAACGGAGAAACCCGGGCGCGCGGCGCACGGCGGTGCTTCCACCAGTTCGCCAGACCGACACCGCACACCATCGACAGCAGCGCCAGCCAGCCGAGCCACTGCCACGGTGGCAACGTGGCCGACAGCGACACCGACAGCAGCACCCCTCCGGCCAGATTGCCGGCCACCAGCAGCGGCGTCAACCGCCCGACCGACTGCATGTGCTGCGCACGGATCGCCGCCGATTCGTCGTCGGCAGCGCGGTACACCTGCAACTCGGCCTGCCAAGAGGCAAGCGCACTGTACCAGAGCCTGAACATCGGGTTTGCTGAAAGTCGTCGAGAACGGTTGAAGATGCTGCCGGCCGGGGGCGCGGCGGAACCCCGGCGCCAGGCTGCGATCAGCCGTTATCGACGGGCGCCGGCACGACTTGAGTCAGGCGGGGTCGCGCCAGCGACTTCGGGCCGGCCCGACTGCCGATCAGGCCCCGCAAACATTGGCCGACGGGCCGGTGGTCTTGACCGATACCACCCTGGTACAGCGCGTGTCGGCGCTGGCATACATCCGGCCCGTGCCGATGACCTGGCTGTCGGCCGCCTTGAGGGCGGACGGGCAGCGGGCCCGGCGCCATCAGGCACAGTGCGAGGATGAGCAAGCATCCGCACGTTGGCCCGCACCCCGGGCTTGCAGCAACCACCCGGCGTTCGGCGTTGACCCTGTTCGGCGCTCTGCTGTTGATGCACCGGCAGTCGCTCGCGCAGCCTGCCCCACGCTACCGGCAGGTGCCGCCCAGCGCCGATGGCATCGGCAAGACCTACATGGGCCGCGAGATCGCCGGTGTGATGGGCTGGCAAGGCGCAGCCTGGCTGGAACGCGAGGAACGTGAACGCGAAGAGCGCACCGACCTGCTGGTGCGCGCGCTGCAGCTGGCGCCCGGCATGACCGTGGCCGACATCGGTGCCGGCACCGGCTACCTGGCGCGCCGCATGGCGCCGCGGGTGGCACCGGGCGGGCGGGTGCTGGCGGTGGACGTGCAGCCGCAGATGGTGCGCCTGCTGCGCGCGGCGGCCGAACGCGAAGGCATCGGCAACATCGAAGCCTCGCTCGGCACGGAAGACGACGTGCGGCTCCCTGCAAGCAGCGTCGACCTGGCGGTGATGGTGGACGTGTACCACGAGCTGTCGCTGCCCTTCGAGGTGCTGGCCAGCATCGTGCGGGCACTGAAACCGCGTGGCCGCGTCGCCTTCGTCGAGTACCGCGCCGAAGACCCGGCGGTGCCGATCAAGACCCTGCACAAGATGACCGCAGCCCAGGTGCGCAAGGAAGCAGCCGTGCAGGGGCTGCTGCCCGAGCGCGCCTTCGAAGGCCTGCCGTGGCAGCACCTGCTGGTGTTTCAAAAACCGGCGAGACCCGGCTCCTGACCGCAAACGCAGCAACGGGCCGCGCCGACTGATGACCGCCACCGGTCAGGCCGCCAACTCGGCCATGCCGGTCGGCGCCCAGCCCGACTTGACGCTGTACATCGACGCGTCGCTGCGGTGCACGAGGGTGTCTATGGTGTCGCCCTCGACCGCCTGGCTGACGCCGATGCTGATGGTCACTTGCAAGCCGCTGGCCAGCGACTCCCAGTCGAAGCCGGCCACCGCCGCGGCGATGCGTTCGCAGATTTCGGTGGCAGCGGCCGCGTCGGCGTCGCTGAAGAGCATCACGAACTCGTCGCCGGCCAGGCGTGCGGCAATGTCGCCTTCGCGAACCGACGACGACAGTACGGAAGCCACCGACTGCAGCACCCGGTCGCCGATCTGGTGCGAATGGGTGTCGTTGACCGACTTGAAGCGGTCCACGTCGACCATTGCCACACTCAGCGACCGCCCGTCGGCAACTGCAGCGGGCAGCCGTTCGGTCAGCGCGCGTTCGAAGGCGCGGCGGTTGGCCATGCCGGTGAGCGGGTCCTCGAGGGACCAGCGCTCGAAGCGCTTGGCGGCTTCCAGGGCCTGCTCGAGGCTCAACTCGCTTTGGCGGGCACCGAGTTGCCAACGCACCGCCGCTTCGCGGCTGGCGACGCCTTCGGCCAGAGCACGCCGCTCGCGCGCGCGCAGCAGTCGCATCTCGGTGCAGGCCCGCGCATGCTTGCCCTGCAATTCCAGCACCTGAACCTGCAGCAGGTGCGCCAGGCACGCCAGTTGTTCGTGTTCGGCAGTCACCGCACTGGCGCGCATCTCTTCAAAGCCGTGTTCGGCCGCGGCCCAGTCGCCTTCGGACCAGGCGCCTTCGGCCACCACCCAGCGCGCCAATGCATCGAGCCAGGTCACGGTGCCACCGAGCGAGCCCAGCGCGCGGTCGGCATAGAGACGGGCATTGGCCACATCGCCGCGCCAGGCAGCGAACAGGCCTTTCATCGAGGTCGAGATCGTCCGCATGGCCGGCCGCTCGGCTGCACCCGAAGCCGAATGCACGCCCAGCTGTTCGAGCCTTCGGCATTCCTGGATCAAACGCCCCATCGGTTGCAAGCCACCCATCGACCCCGAGTGGTAACGCAGATCGGCCAGGCGAGCGGCTTCGACCCACAGCTGGTTGAGCCGGGACGGGTACGGGCTCAGCGCTGGCGTGCAGCGTGCCGCCATGTGGACCGCCGCGTCCAGCGCCGCGTTCGAGCGGTCGTGGTTCCCGCTCCAGCAATAGGCCATGCCCAGACAGTTGTGGGCTGCCACCATTGCGGCGGTGGGCTGCGCCGCGTCGCCCAGGCTCGCCGACAGCAGCGCGGCCTCGATCGCTTCGTCGTTGCGACCCAGCAGCATGCAGGCATGCGACAGCGTGTTCTGCACCACCGTTTCGCCTTCGGCATCGCCCAGTCGCTGGAACAGCTGCGCGGCGCGACGCGCCGTGTCGGCCGCCCGCCGCAGTCGGCTGCCGAGGCTGTCGCTTCGCGCCAGACACGACAGCGCCCGGGCCTCCAGCTGCAGATCACCGGTGCTGCGGGCCGCGATCAACACCGACTGCGCCAGTGCGCGCGCGTCAGGATGGCAGCCGTCGTGCAACGCCAGGTCGGCCTGCGACAGTGCATCTTCGGCACTGTCACCAGGCTGTCGGTCGGCTTCGGTGCAGCTGTCAGGGTGCGCCGGCTTGCGGCGGTCGGGGAAGCCCATGGGCGCAATTGTCTTCATCGGGGTGGCAGTCACCTGATCCAACGGCGATCAGGGTTTCTTCTTAGATTCCGCGATCATGGACGTGGTCTCTGCCCACTGGCGTTCGATGAACGGGCGAGAAGCGCGGCAATTCGTCACGCCGCCCTCGCCCTCTCACTCAAGCGCCGCCGCTAGAGCGCGAATTCGCCGCTGGATTCGGGTTGAAACAGCACGTCGGTGATCTCGGCAGCGAGTGTTCCACCGGCCGGGGTCACCCAGCGTACGGTGGCACCGACGCGTTGCCCGAGCAGACTGCTGCCCAGCGGCGACAGCACCGACACCTGACCCGCACTGGCATCGGCTGCGGCCGGAAAGCACAAGGTCAGCTCGTTGCGATCTCCGCCGGGCAAATTTTTCAGCCGCAGACGCGACTGCATCGTCACGGTGTCGGGTGGCATCTGCTGCCACGGCAGCACATCGGCGCCTTCCAGCAGTTGCTCGATGAACGGCAGCGACGGTGGCGCGTCCCTGCTCGCCCGCAGGCGCTGGACGAGGTGGGTGAGCCGGAGGTGGTCCAGCTCGACGAGCGTGCGCTCGCCTGACGATTCGTTCATGGTGCAACCTTCTGATCGGTGCGCTGCGTGACCGGATTCGGACGCAGGCGATGGCGCAGGCTTCAGCCTTCAGGCCCGGCGATCGATGGTGCGATGAGAAGAAGGGGTGGTGATCGCCGGGCTCAGAGGGGTGCGGCACGGTGGGCCACCCACGACGCGGCGAGCCGCCCGCGCTTGGGCGCGGCGCGCCATGCGAAGGGGTGTGGGCTGCGATGCATCACCCGAGTTTAGCGACCCCACGATGGGCAGGCTTGAGCTGCGGCAGGTCGCCTCGCACCGGGTACAAGCGGCGTGGCGCGTGTTCGAGAATGGCGACCCTGCACCCCGACCCACCCTTGCGGCGTCCATCACACCACCGCAACGTTTGAACCCCCGATGCCACACATCCATCGCTCCACCACGCCAGGGGTCAAGCGCCAGCCGCGGGTTTTGTTGAGGCCGGGGTCGTTGGTCCTGCTGCTGCTGGCGGCGGCCGCACTCATCGGCTGCAAGGCCTTTCCCCCGTTCGACGGGCGAGCTGAATCGCGAGCCTTGACCGACACCGCAAACACCCGCCTGGGGCGCGCCATCGGGCCATCTGCGCAGGTCCACCCGGGGCAAACCGGGGTGCTGGCGCTGGCAGAAGGTCGTGAAGCCTTCGCCACCGCATGTTGCTGGCCGAAGCGGCCGAACGCAGCCTGGACGTGCAGTACTACACCTGGCATGACGACCTGACCGGCACGCTGTTGATGCACGCGTTGAAGCAGGCAGCCGACCGCGGCGTGCGCGTGCGGCTGCTGCTGGACGACAACAACACCGCCGGGCTCGACCCGGGCCTGGCCGCACTCGACAGCCACGCGAACATCCAGGTGCGGCTTTTCAACCCCTTCATGCAGCGCGACTGGCGCTGGCTCGGCTTTCTCACCGACTTCAGCCGCCTCAACCGGCGCATGCACAACAAGTCGTTCACCGCCGACAACCAGGCCACCATCGTCGGCGGACGCAACATCGGCGACGAGTACTTCGACGCCGGCCAGGAGATCGCCTTCATCGACCTGGACGTGCTGGCCGTGGGCGCCGTGGTGGGTGCGGTGTCGGCCGATTTCGACCGCTACTGGGCCAGTGCATCGGCCTACCCGGTGGCGTCGCTGTTGCCGCCGGCAGCACCCGATGCGCTGGCGCAATTGTCGGCAGCGGCCTCAAGAGTCGCCGGCAGCGCGCAGGCTGCGCCGTATGTCGAGGCGCTGCGCCGGTCGGATTTCATCAGGCACCTGGTCGACGGTGAGACGGTGCTGGAATGGACAGCGGTGCGGCTGGTCAGCGACGACCCCGCCAAGGGCCTGGGCCGTGCCGATGCCAGTGTGCTGGTGCCGCAACGACTGAACGACGTGTTGGGTGCGCCGCAACACCAACTGCTGCTGGTGTCGCCCTACTTCGTGCCCACCGCCAGCGGCACGCGGGCGTTGACCGACCTGGCAAACCGCGGTGTTGCGGTCGGTGTGTTGACCAACTCGCTGGCCGCCACCGATGTGCCGGCGGTGCATGCCGGCTACGCGAAACGCCGCTCGGCCTTGTTGCGCAGCGGCGTTCGCTTGTTCGAACTGAAGTCCGACCGCACGGCGGCGAAGTCGTCGTCTGCCGACCGCGGCCTGACCGGCAGTTCGGGCGCCAGCCTGCATGCCAAGACCTTCGCCATCGACAGCAGCCGGGTGTTCGTGGGCTCGTTCAATCTGGACCCGCGCTCGGCTGCGCTCAACACCGAATCGGGCTTCGTCATCGACAGCCCGCAGATGGCCGGCGGCATCGCCCGTGCCTTCGCCGAGCAGGTGCCCGCACGCAGCTATGCGCTGCGTCTGACCGACGACGGCACCGTCGAATGGCTCGAAGCGGCAGCGGGAGGCGGCGCGCCCATGGTGCTGCGTCACGAACCGCAAACACCGGTATGGAAGCGCCTGATGGTGCGGGTGCTTTCGTGGCTGCCGATCGAATGGATGCTTTGAAGGACACCGCCTACTGAAGGGTTTGAACGCCCCTCAAGCCACGTCTGCCTCGGTCTTCTGTGACTGTTCATCGACCGGAATCAAGCCAATGGCCACACCGAGCGCGCACAAGCCGATCGCCACCGCCGGCACCAGCAGCACCATCGGGTCTTCCAGGAAGCGGGTCGACAACGCTCCGGCCAGTGCACCGAAGGCCAGGGCCGACCACACCGCCAGCGCCGAGCCGACCGACGACCAGCGACCGCGGCCCATCAGGGCTTCACCGATGCCGGTGGCGATGCTGACCAGGGTGCCGGTGATGTAGCCCTTGGGGCCGACGCCGTTGCGGGACTTTAGCGCCACGTTGTTCCAGCCCATGGCCGCGGCCAGCAACCCGAGGTTGAGCAGATCGGGGGCGCGCTGGGCAGCGGCGAACGCCGCGGTCAGCAGCAGCAGCCCTTCGGCCAGCATGGCGCAGCTCTCGCGCCAACGGCCACCGGAATTGACGAGCCGGGCGCAGGCGGCACCGACCACGAACAGCACGATCGCCAGGCCGTAGAGCCCCATCTGGCGCCACTGGCCCTGGCTCGCGGCGACGAACATGCGCGTGGTGTTGCCGCTCATGTAGGTCGGAAAGATCTGCAGCTGGCTCAAGAACAGCATGATGCCGACCGCATCGACCCAGCCGGCAACAGCGGTCATGGTGTGGGCGGCAGGGGGACGGGTGTCGCGCATGCTGGATTTTCGGCGATGGTGCAGGCATTGCGCCCGCTGGGCTTTTCGCCGTGCGCCGGCGAATGACACGCCGAGCGCTGCTGACGATCTCCGGCCGTTGGGTCCAGGACCGATACTGCGCAGTCCGAAACCACCACCGGCCATGGCACGACCGTGCCGGCCGAACGATGGCAAAGAGACGCACTGGCTCGCCATGGCTGAAGCTGTTCCGCCGACAAGCCACCGCAATGACGCGAGCCGCGCTGCGAGCCGGCGCGCAATCCGCGACGCGAGCGCAGAAGGCCGCGCCAAAGAAGTCCGCTTCTGCCCCAGTCAGCGGTGACTGGCTGCTGGGTGTGGCGGTCGGTGCCGGTGTCATGCGCCGCTACCGCCTCTACCGGCCCCGCGACATCGGCTTCGGCGAACGTCTGCCTTTGATGGTGATGCTGCATGGCTGCCTGCAGGATGCGGATGGCTTTGCGGCCAGCACGCGCATGAACGCGCTGGCCGCCCGCGAGCGTTTTCTGGTGCTGTATCCGGAACAGGACCGGTTGTCCAATGCCAACGGTTGCTGGAACTGGTTCGACACCCGTTCGGGCAGGGCGCAGGCCGAAGCTGCACTGGTGCTGCAGGCAGTCGACCAGGTGTGCCTGCTGCATGGCGCCGACCGGCAGCGCGTCGCCGTGGCTGGCCTGTCCGCTGGCGCCAGCCTGGCCGCCCTTCTGGCCACGCGCCACCCCACCCGTCTGCAGGCGGTGGTGATGCATTCGGGCGTGGCACCGGGCACCGCCCATTCGACCTTGACCGCCGTCGGTGCGATGGGTGGCCGGCGCGCCACGCAGCAACCGACTCTCGCCACAACCGGTGCGAGCGGCAGCGCCGCGCCATGGCCGCCGCTGCTGGTGATCCAGGGCGGCGCCGACGGCGTCGTTGCGCCGCGCAATGGTCGGGCCGCGGCGTTGTTGTGGGCCGCTGCCACCGGCGCGCTGCCAGGTGCCGAGCGCGGGGTTCAGCGCGGTCAGCGTTATCCGATGCAGGTCACCGACTTCAGGCGCGGCAACCAGATTGCAGCAACCCTCATCGAAGTGCCGCGCCTGGCGCATGCCTGGAGTGGCGGCCGCGCCAAGCTGCCCTTCAGCGATCCGCAGGGCCCCGATGCGTCGTTGATGGCCTGGCGCTTCGCCGAGCGGCAGTTTGCAGGGTTGATATCGGCCGGGGAACCGCGCTGATCGCGCCCGAAACCGTCGCATCGTCAACGTCCGGCCAGGCGGACGCTGGTGCGCTGGCGCATGCGCTCATCACCGGGCGATTCTCGGTCTCACCCAAGCGCCTTGTCGCTCCTGGGCCTGGCACGGAACAGTTGCAGCGCATGGTCGAGGCGGCGGGCTGCGCACCGGACCATGAGCTGCTGCGCCCGTGGCGCCTGATCCGCATCGCAGCGTCTGAGCGTGAGGCATTGGCGGATGTGTTCGTGCAGGCCTTGCTCGAGCGGCTTCCGGCGGCGCCGGCCGATGCCCAGACGCAGGCGCGTCAGAAGGCTTTTCGTGCGCCCGAACTGCTGCTGTCGGTGGCGCTGCTCGACCCGTCGCACCCCGACGTTCCGGAAGCCGAACGCT
>JBDSMV010000251.1:0-7161 GCA_039915715.1 Rubrivivax sp.
CGAGCCGGCTCGATGTCGTCACTCGCACCGTCGGCGCATGGCGCAGCCGATGGTCCGTGCGCTGCAGCATCCGCACCAGTGCCATGTCCTCCAGACACTCCACGGCTGGCATGCCGCCCGCGGCGCGGTAGGCGCCGGCCGCCACGGCCAGGCTGGCACCGAAGTGCTGGTGGTGGCGCGGCCACGGGTCATTGGCGTCGGGGTCGATCAGGTCCTCAAGCCGCGAGCGCAGCAGCGCATGGCAGCCATCGATGCGTTGCAGCCGGCGTGCTGCCTGGCTTAGCACCGGCTGCTCGTCGGTGAGGATGCGGCCACCGACCGCGTCGGCACCGCCATCGAAGGCATCGCGCGTGGCCTGCAACCAGTGGGGGTCGACTCGGGTGTCGCCATCGGTGCTGGCAATGAAGCCGCGCGGTCCGGCTGTGGCGTGCAGGCGCTCGCAGGCGGCGTCGAACAGGCAGCCACGCGCATGGCCCACATGCGCAAGCTCGGGTGGCAGCCGCGCTTCCAGCACATGCAGCGCGAGTGCCGGATGCGCCGCAGCAAAGCGGTGTGCACGCTGCGCGGTGTCGTCGTCGCAATTGTTGGCCAGCACGATGATCTCGTAGGTTGTGCGGTCCAACGGCTGGCCGGTGGCGTCGACCTGCGAGGCCAGCGCCAGCAGGGCAACGTCGATGCCAGCGGCCTCGTTGCGCACCGGCATCACCACCACCGCGCGCAAGTCTGCCGCCGGAGGCGGCAGCATCCCAAACAGCGGATGCTTTCGGGTGGGTGCGGGCAACGGTCTGGTTTGTGCACCCTGCATCGGCATCGACCGTCAGGCCGGCTGGCTGCTCGAACGGGTGTTGCTGGCGTGGTTGTCGTTGGCGGCACTCGTGGCCTCGCGGATCACCAACCACACTGCCTGCGCCACCCGTTCGGCGCTGCGGTCCCACGAGCCCGACGCCACCAGCGCTGCACCCGCTGACAGCCGCGCAGCGCGTTGATCATCGGATTCGGTGAGCGCAGCGCTGCAGGCGTCGATGAAGGCACCGGCGCTGTCGGCCACCTGCACTGCGCTGCCGTACAACAGCTGCACGTCGCGCACGGCGGTGCTGACCACCGGCTTGCGGGCCGCCAGGTATTCCAGTGTCTTGGTGGGACTGATGAAGGCCGTCGATTCGTTGAGCGCAAACGGAAGCAAGCACACCTGCCAGTCGGCCACCAGCCTGGGCAGCAGCGCATACGGCTGCTGACCGAGCCAGTGCAGGTTGGGGCGCTGCGGCAGTTGCGCCGGATCGATCTTCACCACAGGCCCCACCATCACCACCTGCCAGGTCGGGTCGTGTGCGGCCACTTGGTCCAGCAGCGCCAGGTCCATGCGCTCGTCGACCACGCCGAAATAGCCGAGGCGGGGGCCCGGGATGTGCCCCTGGACGCCTTGGGCGTCGGCATCGGCCGACCGCGAAGGCGCGGCGAAGTGCGCGGCATCGACACTGCTGGGCAAGCACACCACCCGTCTGGCGCGTTCACGCTTGGCTTCGTACAGGCTCGGTCCGCCAGTGAGCACCAGATCAGCGCGCGCCAGCAGATCGGCTTCAAGTTGCCGCAGGGCTGGCGGCGCGCCATGGAATGCCGACAGCTCGTCCATGCAGTCGTAGACCACCGCCAACGCCGGCAGGCCTTCCAGCAGCGGTAACGCCATCGGTGTGTAGAACCACACCACCGGCTCGACCACATCGCGCTGTGCCAGTGCCTGGTGCAGCAGCGGGCCGATCAGCGCCAGCTGGTCGCCTGCGAAACCCCATGACGCCAGCGGCGTGTGCGGACGCAGGATCTCGACGCCCGGTGCCGCTTGCTCGCTGCTCAGGTGCGCCGGGCCTTCGCACCGCAGCGGCTCTTCGAGCAGGATCACCCGAAACTGTGCGGCCAGCCGCGTCAGCAGATGCTGCGGGCGCTGGTAGACGAAATTCCAGCGCAGGTGGCAGAAGACGAGCAGGGTCGGTCGGGTCATGACAAGGCCTCGGTTGATGTTCGGCAGGCCGCGAGGGCTGCGTCCAGGTCGGCCACCAGATGGCGCCCGGGTGATGGCGTCGCCGACCCGGTCAGCGGGTGGCGGGGGGTGCCCTTGGTGATCGGCGTCGCGTTTGCTGCCGCGGCGGCCGCCTCGTCCGGCGTGGCATCCCAGAGTCCGCAGCGGTGCCAGTCGCTAGGGTCGTTCCAGTCGGGTCGGGCGATCACCGGATAGAGGCACACGCCACGCAGATCGACTCCGCCGGCCTGTGCGGCTTGCGCTTCCTGCGCTACCCATCGCAGCCACGCTGCCCGCGCCCCCTCGCAGTGACCGGTTTCAGCCACGACGATCGGTCGTTGGTAGCGCTGCCAGGCCTCGGATAGCAGCGCCGACAGCGGCATCCGCCGCGGGTCCACGGTGCCGTCAACTTTCCAGGTGAGTTCGGCGCCGGTTGCGAATTCCCATTGCGCGGTCGGGTAGTGGTTCACACCCACCAGGTCGAGCGCGTCGACGTTGCCGCCGAGCGCCGGCTCCAGGCGGCCGCTCAGCATGTCCCAGGCCTGCCACTGGAACTCGCGGAAACGCGCGGCTTCCGCTGCCAGTGCCGGCTCTGCGCCGTGCGGGGCCACCACATGCACCAGCGGGTCGACATGCAGAAAGCGCGCTTCGGGCAGTGGCTGGCGGATGGCCGTGATCGCTTGCAGGGTGGCGCGCGCCAGACGGCGCTTGACCTCGTATCCGTCAGGCAACGGCACATGGCGCGGGTCGCTGCGGTCGCCCACATGCGGATGGATCAGGTTGGTTTCACAAGCCGCCCAAGCCAGGAAACTGATCTCGTTGATGGGCGTGAACACCGGGGCTTCGCGCGCTGCGGTGTAGGGCGCCACGGCCTTTGCCGCCGCTACGGCGAAAGCGGTGAACCGCTCGCAGAAGCCGTCGTCCAGCAGGCTCACATCGGGCGGCACGCCGTAATGCATCAAGGTCCACAGCACCTGCAGGCCGTGGCGCTGTGCGGACTGCGCCATCCGGTGGGCACGGTCGAAGTCGAAGCGCCCGCCACCCTGCGGTTCGCACAGGCGCCAGCCCAGGCTTTCACGCACCACCCGCACACCGCGCACGGCCAGCGCCTGGTAGTCTTCGTCGAGCCGTTCAGCATGGCCGGTGGTGCCGACCATGTCCAGCGCCAGACCCTCGCAGTTGCGGTGGTCGGCACCTTCGAATCCCGCCATCCAGAAACTGCGCAGGGCCGGTGGCGACAAACGGGCTGTCACCGCTGCAGCGCCACGGCTTCGGCCTGCAGCCGTTCGCCGCTCACGCGGCCGGCATGCGATAGGCGCAGCTTGGCGAACAGGGCCAGCGCCTGCCCCACCACCTGGTCCATGTTGTAGTACTGGTAGTTGGCGAGCCGGCCCACGAAGCTGACGTTGGCGATGCCTTCGGCGTCGTCGGCATAGCGCCGGTACAACGCGGCGTTGGCGGCCTGCGGCACCGGGTAGTAGGGCTCGCCATCGGCGCGCGGGTATTCGTACACCAACGACGTGGCCGCGTGGCGCTGGCCGGTGATGTGCTTGAACTCGGTGACGCGGGTGTACGCGTAGTCGTTGGGGTAGTTGACCGTGCCGACCGGCTGGAACTGCTCTTGCGCCAGCGTCACATGCTCGAAGTCCAGGCTGCGATAGGGCAGCTTGCCGTGCATGTGGTTGAAGAAGGCGTCGATCGGGCCGCTGTAGATCATGTGCTTCCACGGGATCAGGCCCGAGATCTCGCGGTAGTCGGTGTTCAACATCAACTTGATGTTCGGATGCTTCAGCATCCGCTCGAACAGGCGCGTGTAGCCGTGCAATGGCATCGCCTGGTAGGTGTCGGTGAAGTAGCGGTCGTCGCGGCTGGTGCGGGTGGGCACGCGGGCGGTGACGCTGGCGTCCAGTTCCGACGGGTCGAGACCCCACTGCTTGCGCGTGTAGCCGCGAAAGAACTTGTTGTAGAGCTCGCGGCCGACCTTGCTGACGACCACATCTTCCGAGGTCTCGATGCGCGCCACCGGTTCGGCCACCGATTCGAACCACGCGCCCAGATCGGCCGATGACAGGTGCAGCCCGTACAACGCATTGACCGTATCGAGGTTGATCGGCAGCGGCAACAACTGGCCGTCGACGCTGGCCCGCACCCGGTGCTGGTACGGCCGCCACTGCGTGAAGCGCGACAGGTAGTTCCAGATGTCGGCCGAATTGGTGTGAAAGATGTGCGGGCCGTAAGGATGCACCAGCACCCCGGCGTCGTCGTAACGGTCGTGCGCGTTGCCGCCGATGTGCGACCGCTTGTCCACCACCAGCACCCGCGCGTCCAACTCGGTGGCAAGGCGCTCGGCCATCACCGCGCCCGCAAAGCCGGCTCCCACCACCAGATAGTCGAATCCCTGCTGACCAGGCACAGCCCGCAATGCAGCCGTGGCCGCTCCCTCGCTAATTTTGTCCACCGATGTCCTTCTTGTGCGGCTCAAACAGCGAGCCGCGGCTGAGGAGGCAACGCGCGTGCCTGCTCCGGAAACGGTCTTTCCCCCTTGCTTGCCTGCGGGCACCAAACCTGCCCCGTATGCTGCGCAACCCACAAAGGACATCCATGGCAAAAACCCCAGTACAGACTCCCAAGTCACCCGCCCCCCCGGCGCCGACCGCTTTGCAAGCCGAACAGGCACGCGATACGCAGAAGATGGCCGCAGCCATGCCCTACAACCCGAACAAGGCCGCCGAGATCGGCCGCGAGAACGCCACCACGCCGCCCAAGGGCGCGCAGGTGAAGGCGCCGTCGCAAGACGTGGGTGCCAGCACCCTCAGCGAGACCAACGACTCCGACAAGGTCGGCAACGGTGAACCGCCGGTGGGCCTCAATCGGGCAGCCGGCACCCTGGACGCGGTGCGGGTCGACAACAGCGGCCAGACGCTGACCACCAACCAGGGCGTGGCGGTGTCCGACAACCAGAACTCGCTCAAGGCCGGCCTGCGCGGACCGACCCTGCTTGAAGACCACTTCCTGCGCGAGAAGATCACCTCGTTCGACCACGAACGCATTCCCGAACGGGTGGTGCATGCGCGCGGCACCGCGGCCCACGGCTACTTCGAGAGCTACGAAGAACTGACTGACCTGACGCGTGCGGCACCGTTTGCAAAAGTCGGCAAGCGCACGCCGGTGTTCACGCGCTTCTCGACCGTGGCGGGTGAACGCGGGTCGATGGACACGGCGCGCGATGTGCGCGGCTTCGCGGTCAAGTTCTATACCGACGAGGGCATCTGGGACCTGGTGGGCAACAACATCCCGGTGTTCTTCATACAGGACGCACTCAAATTCCCCGACCTGATCCATTCGGTCAAGCCCGAGCCCAACAACCAGATCCCGCAGGCCCAATCGGCGCACGACACCTTCTGGGACTTCGCTTCGCTGAGCCCCGAGACGACCCACACGCTGATGTGGGTGATGTCGGACCGCGGCATTCCGCGCAGCTACCGCATGATGCAGGGCTTCGGGGTTCACACCTTCAGGCTCGTCAACAGCCAGGGGAAGTCGGTGTTCGTGAAGTTCCACTGGCAGCCGCTGCAGGGCACGCATTCACTGGTCTGGGACGAAGCGCTGAAGATCGCCGGCGCCGACCCCGACTTCCACCGCCGCGACCTCTGGGACGCGATCGAAGCCGGCGAATATCCGGAGTGGGAACTGGCGTTGCAGGTCTTCACCGAAGAGCAGGCCGAAGGCTTCAGCTTCGATGTTCTGGACGCCACCAAAATCGTTCCTGAAGAGCTGGTGCCGCTGAGAACGGTGGGCAAGATGGTGCTCAACCGCAACCCCGACAACTACTTCGCCGAAACCGAGCAGGTGGCCTTCTGCACCTCGCATGTGGTGCCCGGCATCGACTTCAGCAACGACCCGCTGCTGCAGGGCCGCAACCATTCCTATCTGGACACGCAGATCTCCCGCCTGGGCGGTCCCAACTTCCATGAGTTGCCGATCAACGCTTCGTTGGCGCCGGTGCACAACAACAGCCGTGACGGCCAGCACCGCATGACGATTCCGCGTGGCCGCGTGGCCTACGAGCCCAACTCATTGGCCGGTGGCTGCCCGTTTCAGGCTGGTGCAGCGGGCTTCGTTTCGTTTCCGCAGCCGGTCGAAGGTGACAAGGTTCGCGCCAAGCCGCAGAAGTTCGGCGAGCACTATGCGCAAGCCACGCTGTTCTACGACAGTCTCACGCCCACCGAGCAGGCCCACACCGCAGGCGGCTTCCGCTTCGAGTTGAGCAAGCTCACGGTGCCGGCGATCCGCACGCGCATGCTGTCGTCGCTGGTCAATGTTTCGCCGGAACTCGCAAGCAAGGTCGCCGACGGTTTGGGGATGGCGGTGCCGAAGGCGATGCCGCGTGCCATCGAGCAGGCCGACGCGCCCGAGGTGACGCATTCCCCGGCACTGTCGTTGATGGCCAACCCGGGGCAGGTGGGTGTGCGCACGCGCAAGGTCGCGATCCTGGTGGCCGACGGGGTGGCCGGCAAGCCGCTGCGCGCGGTGCAGGACGCCTTGCGCAAGGCCGGTGCAGTGCCTTTCGTGGTCGGCCCCCGCATCGGCATGTTGGCATGCGAAGACGGCGAGGAAGTCGCCATCGAAGGGTCGCTCGAGAACTCACCGCCGGTGGTTTTCGACGGCATGGTGCTGGCCGATGGCGAGAAGTCCGTGGCCACATTGCGCACCCATGGCCAGACGCGCGAGTTCATGGTCAACCAGTACCGCCATGGCAAGACGATGCTGGCTTTGGGTGCAGCGCAAGCGCTGTTCGAGACAACCATGATCCCGACCGAGTTGCCGTCCGGTGAAGCCGATCCCGGCATCGTGCTGGCCGAGGGCAGCGAAGTGGAAACGGCGATGGCGACATTCATCGAAGCCCTGTCACGCCATCGTCACCCCGAGCGCGAAACCGACCCGCCGCGGGTTTGAGGCTGGGGCCGCGGAATCAGGCGGCGGGCTGATCCGCCGTTTCGAGATCGACGGCACGTCTGGCACGCAACCACACGAAGGCGCTGGCCACTGCGGCGATGGCCGCGGCGCCCAGCGCCAGGAAGCGGGCGGTGCCGAGTGTGCTCAGCCAGAGCCCGCCAAGCCCGACCCCCACCGACTGCCCCAAAAAGAAC
>JBDSMV010000369.1:0-6311 GCA_039915715.1 Rubrivivax sp.
AGTGCCCGAATCTCGCCGCGCACGCTGGCGCGCAGTGCAGCGTCCAGATTCGACAGCGGCTCGTCGAACAGAAAGGCGGTGGGCTCGCGCACCATCGCACGGCCCATCGCCACGCGCTGGCGCTGGCCGCCCGAGAGTGCCGCGGGGCGACGTTCCATCAGCTTCGTCAGGTCGAGCATGCGAGCGGCTTCATCGACCCGGCGCTTGATCTCGGCGGCCGGCTGCTTCAGCAGCTTGAGACCGAAGCCCATGTTTTCGCGAACCGTCATCTGCGGGTACAGCGCATAGCTTTGAAACACCATCGCGATGTCGCGGTCCTTCGGCACACTGTGCGTCACGTCGCGGCCACCGATGTGGATGCTGCCGCTGCTGATGGCTTCCAGCCCCGCAATCATTCGCAGCAAGGTCGACTTGCCCGACCCGCTGGGACCCACCAGCACGCAGAACTCGCCGTCGGCGATCGACAGGCTGACATCGGTGATGACCGCAGTGGTGTCGAAGTGCTTGTGCAGGTTGTGAAGTTCGATCGCAGCCATGTGTCCTCGGGTCTAGCCTTTGACGGCGCCGGCCAGCAGGCCGCGGTTGAAAGCGCGCTGCAGCCCCAGGTAGACGACGATGCTCGGCAGCATCGCGATCACGCTGATGGCGATGAACACGGCGGGCTTCATCGTTTCGTCGGCGCGCACCGTGGCCAGCGCCACCGGTAGCGTGTAGAGCGTGTCGCGGTTGGTGACCAACAGCGGCAGCAGGTATTGGTCCCAGATCATGATGAAGCCGAACACCGCCGCGGTGCCGAGTGCTGGCTTGCACAGCGGCAGGATCACGAGCCAGAACACCTGCCAGTCGCCGGCCCCGTCGACCCGCGCGGCTTCTTCCAGTTCGAGTGGAATGGCACGCATGAACTCGGTCAGCATGAAGATCGAGAAGGCCCAACCCACCAGCGGCAGGATCATCCCCAGGTGGGTGTTCTGCAGGCTGATGTTCAAGAGCGGCAGGTTGCCGAGCACCATGAACAACGGGATCGCGATCACCTCTTCGGGCAGCATCATGGTCGACAGGATCAGAAAGCTCACCAGCGCCAGACCGCGGAACTTCTTGCGTGCCAGTGCATAGGCCGCCAGGGTGCTCACCGCCAGTTGCAGCACCGTGCCCACCACGACCACGACTGCTGAATTCAGCAGGTAGCGCCAGGCCTTGGCTTCGACCCAGGCATAGCGGAAGTTGTCCCAGGTGGGTTGCTCAGGCCACAGCAGCAAGCGGCCCGAAGCCACGGTTACCCCTGAGAGCGCCGTCATCAGGAAGGCCCAGAACGGGCCGGTGAAGACCACGATCAGCAGCGCATACAGCAGCACGCGTGCGGCACGCTGCACCAGCGGATTCGCGACCGAGTTCATCGCCGCGCTCATTTGCGAATTCATTTGCGAATTCTTCGGCGAATGCGTCGGCGAATTCATCGACGAACTCGCTGTCGGCGCCAGGCCAGAAAAGCCGCGGTGGTCAAGGCGGTGAAGATGAACAGCAGGGTCGATGCGGCAGCCGCATAGCCGAAATCCAGTTCCTGAAAGCCTTGTTTGTAGATCTGAGTCATCACCACCTCGGTGCTGCCGGCCGGGCCGCCGCCGGTGGTGGCGTAGACCTCGGTGAAGACCCGAAAGCCGCGGATGAAACCGAGCGCGATCACCACCGTGATGGCTGGTGCCAGCCCCGGCAAGGTCACATGCACGAAGCGCCGCCAGGCATTGGCTCCATCAACTGCGGCGGCGTCGTAGAGCTCGCGGTTCACGCCCGCCAGCCCGGCGATGAAGATCACCGTGTCGTAGGGCACGTGCTTCCACACATGCATGCCCATCAACGCGGCCAGCGCCTGGTCGGGGTTCGAGAAGAAGCCCTGCGGTGCGATGCCGACCCAGCCGATCAGGGTGTTCATGACGCCGGTGGGCGTCGGCGCATACAGGATGCGCCAGATTTCGGCCACCACCGCGGCGCTGGTGACCGCCGGCAGAAAGATCGCGGTGCGCACGATACGCAAGCCGCGCGTGGTGCCTTGCAATGCTTGCGCCAGCAGCAACGCGATGACGGCAGAAAGCGTCACCGTCACCAGCACATACAGCAGCGTGCGGCCGGCGGCGGCATGCAGGGCGCTGTCGCTGAAGGCGCGGGCGAAGTTGTCCCAACCGACCCAGATGTCGGCGTCGGCAAAACGCACCTGGTAGAAGCTCATCTGCACCCCGCGCACCATCGGGATGAACTTGAACCACAGGAACATCAGCAGCGCGGGGGACAGGAACAGCCAGGGCGACAGCGCCGAGCGGAAACGGGAACGGGCGCGGCGGCGCTCGCCGGGATCGGGTGTCGTCATGGCTTGCGGTCCAGCACCCGCTGGCGCGCCAGTTCCACATCGACCTTGGCGTTCAGCGCCTGCAGCCCCGCGGGCACATCGCTGTTGCAGCGCGCCAGCAGCGCGTTGAAGCCATCGGCGACCAATTGCTGCACCCGTGATGCGTTGGGCAACAGCGGCAGCGGCTTGCCATGTTGCAGGTACTCGTCGGCCACCCGTGCCCAGCGCGGGTCGCCATGCGCGCTGCCGGCATCGAGTTGCTTGTTGACCGGCAGCCGCACCACCGGCAGCCCGCCCTTGGGTGGCCGCGTGCCCAGCAACTGGCCTTCGGGCGAGATCAGGAACTCGATGTAGCGCAGCGCATCGGCGCGGCGTTTCGTGGTCCGGGTCAGATACGCCAACTCGCCGCCGGCCAGGGTGGCGTGCGCTCCGCCCGGCCCGGCGGGAGCCGGCAGCACCTCGACCCGATCCTTGCCCGGTTCCTTGTCGAAGAGGGCGATGTGATACGGCCCCGACAGGTAGATGCCGGCCTGCCCCGACACGAAGGCGCGGTTGGCTTCCTGCGTCGAGGCATTGATGGCGCCGGGTTGCACGCTCTTGTCCTGGCACAGCATGCGCTTGAAGAAGCCGATGGTCTGCGCGGCCGCCGGCGTGTCCAAGGTGGCGTGGCCAAGCCCGTTGGCCCCCATCTGCACGAAGTCACCGCCGGCCTGGTACAGGAACGAACTCAGGAACCACGCGGTGTAGCCGCGCGCCGTGCCACCCGGGAACACGAAGCCATAGGTATCGGCAACGCCGTTGCCATCGGGGTCGCGGTCGGTGAAGGCGCGCGCCAGTGCGGCCATGTCGTCCCAGGTGCGGGGCGGCGGCAGCCCGAGCTTTTCGCGCCAGTCCTTGCGCACGAACAGCACATGGGCTTGTGCCGATGTGGGCACCGCAAACACGCGGCCGTCCGGCAAGGTGGCGGTGCCCCAGGCACGGTCGTGCAGGTCGGTGCCGCCGTTGACCTCGGCGCGGCTGATCGGCTGGACGATGCCCATGTTGACGAACTGCCCCAGCGACCCACCGTCGTTGATGACGATGTCGGGCAGGTCACGGCCGACCGCAGCGCGTGCCAGCCGTTGTTCGAAATCGGTGGTCGCGTTGAAGTACTCGACCCCGATGCCGGTCTTGGCGGTGAACGCGCGGGCAATGGCGTCGTAGGTCTTGCGGCCGTCCGTGGACGAGCGGGTCCAGATGCGCAGGGGCTCGGCGGCTCCCGCGTTGGCCGCGGGCAGCAGCGCGGCGCCCACCAGCGCGCACGCAGCCAACAGGTGGGCGGAGCGGGTCGGAGCGGGCAGCAGGAAGGTCGAAAGGCGCAGAAAAGTCACCCATGGACAGCGGTTTACTCAATGAGCCGATTCTCAATCCACATCGGAGCATCTGCAATGTCAAAGTCGCCTGTGTTTTCCCTATTCTGCGGGGCTTCCTGCGCAACACCCTTCACCGATAGCATCGCAGTAAACCGGTATCCAATGCCATGCCAGAAAGCCGCTCCCCGACCCTGCACGACGTGGCTGTCGCCGCCGGCGTGTCGGCGGCCACGGTGTCGCGTCACCGGCGCGGGGTGCGCACCTTCGAGCCGCAAGTGGTGGCACGCATCGAAAGCGCCATCGAGCGTCTGGGCTACCGCGACCATCCGGCGGCGCGCAGCTTGGCCACCGGCCGCACCGGCACCGTCGGGCTGGTGGTGCTCGACCTGGCCAACCCGCACTTCACGAGCCTGCTCCATGGCGCGCACCGGGTGGCGGCGGAGCACGGGCTGAGCCTGGCTTTCGTCGACACGGCCGAGAGCCGCGCACCCGAACGCCAATTGGTCGAAGCATTGGCGCGCCGTGTCGACGGGTTGATCGTCAGCGCACGGCTGGCCGGTGGCGCAGTCGACTGGATCGCGCGGCTCGGCAAACCGGTGGTGTTCTTCGGCCGCCTCTCGCTGCCAGGCTGGCACAGCGTGTCGGCAGACGGGGTGGCTGCAGCGCGGCTCTTGGGTGCGCACCTGGCGTCGTTGGGCCACCGCCGCGTGGCCTACCTGGACTTCGCAGGCTCTCGCTGGAGCGCCGAGCGCCGCCGCAGCTTGAAGCGCGTGCTGACCGCCGCCGGCGGCAGCTTGCAGGTGCACGCAGTCGACGCACCCGGCGCCGAGGCCGGTGAGACGGTGGCGGCGCCGGTGCTGCTGCAACCCGAGTCGACGCGCCCCACGGCGGTGGTGGGCTACAACGACCTGATCGCCGTCGGCTTCATGCACGAGGCGCGGCGCCTGGGCTTCAACGTGCCGCAGCAGGTGTCGGTGGCCGGTTTCGACGACATCGAAGGCGCACGGCACGTGGTGCCCGCGCTGACCACGGTGGCGATGCACAGCGCCGAGCAGGGTGCGATGGCGATGCAGCGGCTGATCGAAGCGATGGCTGGCAGGCTGACCGCGCCTGTCGATGAGACGCTGCCGCCCCGGTTGGTCCTGCGCGACTCGACGCGGCCACCGGCGCAGACGCAGTCGCAGTCGCAGCCATCGCAGTCCCCGCCTCTGTTCCGGTCTCTGTCCCCGTCAAAGTCCCCCTCACGCAGGAAACCCGCGCCATGAACCGCATCGCCCAGATCCGCATCACCCCGATTGCACTCAAGGACCCGCCGCTGCTGAACGCATCCGGGGTGCACGAACCGTTCACGTTGCGCTCGATCATCGAGATCGAAAGCACCGACGGCCAGGTTGGGCTGGCCGAAACCTATGGCGACGACGACACACTGTTGCGCCTGCAAGCGGTAGCGCCCCACCTGCACGGCATCGAGGGCCACGACCTGGCGGCACTGGCCGACGCGGTGCGCCAACACGGCAGCGGTCGGCAGGCGTCAACCGGCCCCGACGTGGCGCCGGGGGCCAAGGCCGAACGCGCGCTGGACAAGGTCTTCGCCGGTTTCGAAACCGGCTTTGCCGACTTGAACGCGCGCAGCGCCGGGCTGCCGTTGGCCGACTGGCTGGGCGGGCGCCGCATCGACCGCGTGCCCTACAGCGCCTATCTGTTCTACAAATTCGGCCAGCACCACGGCACGCCGTACGACGGAGACGATGCGGGCGACCCGTGGGGCGAGGTGGTGGACGCCGATGCGATGGTGCGGCTGGCGCAAACGATGGTGCGGCAATACGGCTTCGGCAGCATCAAGCTGAAGGCCGGCGTGTTCGAGCCCGACCAGGAAGCCGACGCGTTGCTGGCGCTGCACGACGCGTTTCCGAACCACCCGCTGCGCATCGACCCCAACGGCAACTGGTCGCTGGACACCGCGCTGCGCGTGGCCGACAAGGTGGGCTCGGCGCTGGAGTACTACGAAGACCCGGTGCCCACCCTGGCCGACATGGCCGAGCTGAACCGCCGCACCGGGCTGATGCTGGCCACCAACATGGTGGTCTGCGACCGCGGTGAGTTTGCCGCCAACGTCGGCCTGGGCACCCCCATCCGCACGATCCTGTCGGACCACCACTTCTGGCCGGGCTTCCGAGCCACGCGCGACCTGGCGGCGCTGTGCGACACCTTCGGCCTGAAGCTGTCGATGCATTCGAATTCGCACGCCGGCATCAGCCTGATGGCGATGACGCATCTGGCAGCGAGCACGCCGGGGTTGGCCTATGCGTGTGACACGCATTACCCATGGCAGAGCGAGGATGTGATCCAGGGCGGGCGGGTGGCATTTGTCGATGGGGCGGTGGTGCTGTCTGATGCGCCCGGGATCGGGGTGGAACTGGACCGGAATGCGCTGGCAGCGCTGCATGAGCAATACCTGCGGTGCGGCGTCCGCAGTCGGAATGACACGCGGGAGATGCAGAAGCATCGGCCGGGGTTCGTGAAGCGCAAGCCGCGGTTTTGAGCGTGATCGGGACCCGATTGAGTCGTCGACAACTCTTGGGATGCGAGCGCTGCGCGTGACTGATAGCGTGACCTGCACG
>JBDSMV010000406.1:0-6503 GCA_039915715.1 Rubrivivax sp.
CCTGCGCGGCACCAAAGCCGCTGCGAGACCCGATGGGAGGCGCGCCGCCTCCCATCATGCTGTAGACGGGATGGTCCCATGCTGACGAAATTCATCCGCACCGTCGACCTGCTGAGCAAGTCGGTCGGCCATGCTTTCGCCTGGATGATCGTGGTGCTGACGCTGGGCGTGTGCTACGAGGTCTTCGTGCGCTATGTGCTGCGCGACCCCACCAGTTGGGCCTACGACCTCAGCTACATCCTGTACGGCGCGTTGTTCCTGATGTGCGGCGCCTACACCCTGTCGCGCAACGGCCATGTGCGTGGCGACATCATCTTCCGCCTGTGGCCGCAGCGCGTGCAGGGTGGGCTGGAGCTGGTGCTCTACATCTTCTTCTTCTTTCCGGGTGTGCTGGCGCTGGTGATTGCCGGCTGGGGCTACGGCCACGATTCCTTTGCGATCCGGGAGGTCAGCGTCAACAGCCCCGTGGGGGTGCCGATCTGGCCATTGAAGATGCTGATTCCGGTGGCCGGGGTGCTGCTGACACTGCAGGGTCTGGCCGAGGTCGGGCGCTGCATCCTGTGTCTGCGCGACGGTGCCTGGCCACCGCGGCTGCACGACATCGAAGAGCTGGAGACGCAACTGCAGTCGCAGGCCCGTGCGGCGGTGCCGGCCGGCATCACGGGCCTGTCGACCGCGCACACCGGTGTCGCAACCCAAGGCTTGAAGTGAAGGCGATCTCGCTGTGACCAACCCCGAGATCGCGCTGCTGATGCTGGGCAGCTTCATCTTCATCATCCTGCTCGGCTTCCCGATCGCCTTCACGCTGATGGCGATGGGCATCTTCTTCGGCTTCTACGCCTACTTCCTGCCGGGCCAGGAATTCTTCGACAACCGTGTCTTCTACCTCTTCACGCAGAACACCTTCAGCGTGATGAACAGCGACGTGCTAGTGGCGATTCCGCTGTTCCTGTTCATGGGTTACATGATCGAGCGCAGCAACATCCTGGACCGCCTGTTCCTGAGCCTGCAGGTGGCCTTTCGCCGTGTGCCCGGAGCGATGGCGGTGGCGGCGCTGATCACCTGCGCGCTGTTCGCCACTGCCACCGGCATCGTCGGTGCGGTCGTGACGCTGATGGGCCTGCTGGCTTTCCCGGCGATGCTCAAAGCCAACTACGACCAGAAGATCGCGGCCGGTGTGATCTGCGCTGGCGGCACGCTCGGCATCCTGATCCCGCCGTCGATCATGTTGATCGTCTACGGCGCGACCGCGGCGGTGTCGGTGGTCAAGCTGTATGCGGCGGCGCTGTTCCCGGGATTTCTGCTGGCCGGGCTCTACATCGGCTATGTGATCGTCCGCGCGGTGCTGAACCCGAAGCTGATGCCCCCGCTGCCAAAGGAACAGGCACGCATGCCGTTCTTCTCGGTGGTGTGGTTGTTGGTGACGGCATTCTTTCCGCTGGCGATCCTGATCATGTCGGTGCTGGGTGCGATCCTGTTCGGGCTGGCCACTCCCAGCGAGGCCGCGGCGATGGGTGCGTTGGGTTCGGTGCTGCTGGCGGCCGGCTACCGCGCATTGAACTGGACCAAGCTGCGCGAAGCGGTCTATCTGACCGCGCGCACCACGGCCATGGTGTGCTACCTGTTCGTGGGCTCGTGGACTTTCTCGTCGATCTTCAGCTACCTGGGCGGCGAAAGCCTCATCAAGGAATTCGTGCTGTCGATGGACCTGAACACGGTGACCTTCTTGCTGCTGTCCCAGGTCATCATCTTTTTTCTGGGGTGGCCGCTGGAGTGGTCCGAGATCATCATCATCTTCGTGCCGATCTTTCTGCCGCTGCTGCCGCACTTCAATGTCGACCCGATCTTCTTCGGCATCCTGATCGCGCTCAACCTCCAGACCTCGTTCCTGACCCCGCCGATGGCCATGTCGGCGTACTACCTGAAGGGCATCGCACCGCCCAACGTGCAGCTGATGACGATTTTCCGTGGCTGCCTGCCGTTCGTCTCGATGGTGTTCGTGGCGATGGTGGCGATGTATGTGTTCCCGGCCATCGTCACCTGGCTGCCCGACAAGCTCTACAGCCGATGAGCCCCGAATCGTTGTGTGCGCTCGGCGCCTTGCAAACCGTGCAGCAGTTGCGCGGCGGGGCCTTCAGCGCGCGCGACCATGCGCTGGCGTTGCTCGCCCGCGTGCACGAGGTCGAAGCCGACATCGGCGCCTGGGTGCAGCTCAAACCCGACCACCTGCTGGCGCAAGCCGATGCGGCCGATGCCCGCCACCGGGCCGGCAGCGACCACGGTGCGTTGCACGGCGTCGCGGTGGGCCTGAAGGACATCATCGACACCGCAGACCTGCCAACCGAGAACGGCACGGTGCTGCATGCCGGACGGCGGCCGCGGGCCGATGCCGAACTGGTGCGCCGGCTGCGCATGGCCGGTGCGCTGGTGATGGGCAAGACGGTCACCACCGAGCTGGCCACCTACGCGCCGGGCAAGACCCGCAACCCGCACAACCTCGAGCACACGCCCGGCGGGTCGTCCAGCGGTTCGGCCGCTGCGGTGGCGGCCGGCATGGTGCCGCTTGCGGTCGGCACGCAAACCGGTGGCTCCGTGATCCGACCTGCGTCCTTCTGCGGTGTGGTGGGCTACAAGCCGAGCTTCGGCTGGATTCCGCGCAGCGGCGTGCTGCAGCAGTCCCAGAGCTTCGACCAGGTCGGTGTTTTCGGGCGCAGCGTCGACGATGTCGCGCTGCTGGCGCAGTGCCTGGTCGGACACGACCCCGACGACACCGCCACGCTGGTGCAGGCGCAGCCGCCCTTGCTGGCCGTGGCGCAACAAGACCCGCCGCTGCCGCCCACGCTCGCGTTTGTTCGAACGCCTCACTGGTCGCTCATGGACGCCGACGCGCAGGCTGCCTTCGAGTCGCTGGTGTCGCTGCTGGCCGGGCGCGTTGCCGAGTTCGAATTGCCCAAAGCGGCGGCCGGTGTCGTCGACCTGCACCGCGTGGTGATGGAAGCCGAGATCGCCGCCTCCTATGACGACGAATACCAGCGCGGCAGCGCGCAACTCTCAGCTTCGCTGCGCGGGCAAATTGAGCGCGGCCGGGCGGTCACCCACGGCGAGCACCGCCGTTCGCTCGAGCGGCTGGCCCTGATCGGCGCCGCCCTCGACAACGTCTTCGATTCCTATGACGCGATCCTCACCCCCGCCACGCTGGGCACGGCGCCCGCAGGCCTGTCGAGCACCGGCGACTCGGTGATGTGCGTGCTGTGGACGGCCGCCGGATTGCCCGCCGTGACGCTGCCCCTGCTGCTGGGTGAGAACGGTCTTCCGATCGGCGTCCAACTGGTGGGGCGACGCGACGACGACGCGCGGCTGCTGCGAACCGCACGCTGGCTCATGAACCACCCAAGCCTCAGGAGCGCTGTCACATGAAACTGCTCTTCGGCCTGATCGGCGCCGCACTGGTGCTGGTCTTCCTGGCCGGCATCGTGCTGAAGGTCCAGGAAGTTGCGCTGATCGTGGTGGTTCTGGTCGGCTTGGTGCTGATGGCAGTCGACCTCTGGCAGGCTCGCAACGAGCCCGACACCTGAGCCGCGCCCGCGGGGCGCACGGCCCCCCGGTGGTTCAGCCCGTGAACGAGCGGCCGAAGGCGAACACCGAATTCGGCGCACTGGTGCGAACCGGCTGCACCACCGGCTGTGCCGAAATCGGCTTGCGCGGCGCGCGCGACTCGACGCTGACACCGAGCGCCCGCTGCTCCTCGACCAGACTCTTGAGTGTGATCGTGCCCATGTGCTTCAACATGACGGCATTGAGACGCATCCACAGCCCCTTGGACAAACCATCGTCAGCGCCGTCGGCGCTGTCCAGACCGTCGTCGACTGCCGAGACGATGTCGGCCACGGTAATTTTCTCGGCGCTGCGACCAAGCGTGTAGCCGCCGCCGGGTCCGCGGGTGCTTTCGACGAGCCCCATGCGCCGCAGCCTGCTGAACAGCTGCTCGAGGTACGACAACGACACTTGCTGGCGGGCACTGACCGAAGCCAGCGCGACAGGGCCTGCTGGGTCCCGCAGGGCCAGATCGATCAAGGCGTTGACGGCAAAACGACCTTTGGTGCTCATGCGCATGGCGCTTCTCTCCTGGACAACGATTCGGGGGGTTTCGCTGGCGCTGTGCAGCGGCCGGCAGGAACCTTATTGGGCAAACGGGGTGCCCGCATGCGCCGTGTCGGTTGCAACGAGGCGGCCACCCTGGACGGGATTGAACCGGCCGCGGCGTACCCCCCTGGGTAGGACTTACGGACCGGCCGGTGTCGGCCTGAGCCGAATGCGCAGTGGCCGGAGCCGGCGCCCGCCGTCCCGTGTGGGCAGGCGACCTGTTGGTCAAGCGAGGCTGCAGCCCAACGCCACCGCGCTGCAACCCATCGCAACGGCCGCGCGACGAGCCGCTGCGCTGCTTAAAGTGCATCGCATGCAACCCAACTCCATCCACCAGCCTCCAGGACGAGTGTCGTCGTGAGCACAGCCTTTTCAACTCCACACTGGCAGCGGTTCTCGGCCTCCTTCGTGCGCGGGTTCCATGCCTATGCCAACTGGCTGGTGGGCATCACCTGGGGCCGCTACTTTTTGCTGTCGATCGCGTTGCTGGTGCTGGTGGGCATCTTGCATGACATGCCGCCCTTCACCTGGCGCATCACCGAGCGCTACGACCGCGTCGTCAGCCCGCGCCTTCCGTCTGCGCCGCAGGCACCGCGGGCTGCCACTTCGCCGGTGCCTCCCGAGCCGGAGTCGGCTTCGGTGGCAGGCAAGGGTCTGCACATCGAGATCGACGAGAACGGCATCCGCATCGGACCGGCAGCGCAGGCAGCGGCAGAAGCTGGCTCGGCCGCCGCGAGGGCCAGCCGCGCAGCCAGCGCGGCTGCTTCGGCGGCAAAGCAAGGCGTCACCATCGACGTGCCACCGGGTGTTGCCGGCGAAGCGCTGAAGGAGTTGTTGGCCGACGTGAAACGCGATGTCGACGCCGCCATCGCCGAAGCCCGTCGGGACGCCGACGAAGCCGCCCGCGATGCAGCCGAGGCGAGCCGCGACGCGCAGCTGGCGATGGCCGATGCCGCACGCGAGGTGGCTGGCGGCCACAGCGAAACCCGCAGCGGCACGCGCACGACCCGCGTGGGCATCGGCGATGTGCTGATGCAGTTCACGCTGTTGTGGATTCTGGGCTCCGGCATTCTCAAAGCCACCTACAAGGGCCGCGTGCAAGCCGAGGTCAAGGCCGCGCAGGCCACCGAAACCGCCGAAGCCGAATCGCTGAAACGACAGGTGGTCGAAGCGCGCATGGCGGCGATGCAGGCCCAGGTGGAGCCGCACTTTCTGTTCAATACGCTGGCCAGCATCGACCACCTGATCGAAACCGACCCGGCGCGTGCCAGCCAGATGCAGAAGAACCTGATCGCGCTGCTGCGCGCCAGCATGCCGACGATGCGTGAAGCCAACGACGGCGGCGCCCGCGACCTGGGGCGCGAACTGGATGTGATCCGACCCTATCTGGAGATCCTGAAGGTGCGCATGGAAGAGCGGCTGACCACCACCATTCAGGTGCCCGACGGGCTCTTGTCGGCCCAGTTCCCGAGCATGATGATCCAGACCCTGGTCGAGAATGCGATCAAGCACGGGCTGGAGCCGAAGGCCGAAGGCGGGCACCTGAGCGTGGCAGCCGAGATCGTGCACGGCAAGCTGCAAGTGACGGTGGCCGACACCGGCCTGGGGTTCGGCAAGGCGGCCACCGCCGGCACCGGTGTGGGCCTGGCCAACATCCGCGAACGGTTGCAACTGCTGCACGGTCCGAAGGCTTCCGTGACGGTGACCGAGAACCGCCCCAGCGGCACGGTGGTGACGATCACGGTGCCGTACCGGACCCTGCATGGCGGTGACGCCTGAATCCATTCGACCGCTCTCGTCCGTTCAACCACTCCTGCGATCTTCATGAGCAACGACAACGCCGCATCCGATGCGCCCGCCGGCCCCACCGCCGTGCTGGCCGACGACGAACGCCTGATGCGCGAGCAGTTGCGCGCCCGTCTGGCCGAGGTCTGGCCCGAACTGCAGGTGGTGGCCGAAGCCCGCAACGGCACCGAGGCGGTGGAACTGGTGGAGCAGCACCGACCCGACGTGGTGTTCCTGGACATCCGCATGCCGGGTCTGACGGGGGTCGAAGCCGCGCGCCGGATCGCGCAGATGGCGCCGCGCACGGGATCCGCCCCCGACGGCAGTTTCGATGACGACCTGCTGCCGGAGATCGTCTTCATCACCGCCTACGACCAGTATGCGGTCGATGCCTTCGAGCAAGGTGTGGCCGACTATGTGTTGAAACCCGCCGAACGCGAGCGCTTGCAACTGACCGTCACGCGCATTCAGCAGCGGCTGGCGGCGCGGCGAGGGGCCAACGATGCGGGCGGTTATGAAGCGAGCGGCTACGAAGCGGGCGAAGCAGCACCGCCTTCACCAAACCTGCAGCAGGT